>NZ_NFKD01000122.1:0-3207 GCF_002160215.1 Bacteroides sp. An19
AGTTCCGGCAGAACTTAGGACTGCAGGGCTTACCGTCAGCTTCATGAATGCAGATGGTGATATGGAAAAATGGGAGTTCAGCGGAGGTTCCTGGAAGGCTGGCGGCTTTGAGAAGGTGGGGGCCGGGAAGCTTGGTGAGCTAGAACAAACATTAAGTAAATATTTACTGTCTAATAATGTTGATGTTATTAAGGCTGTGAATGAAATATATATGCCTAAAGAGATATACGACAAATACCCAGATGGAGTATATTTATGGAATATTGGTAAACTAAGAAGTGGTAACATAACAGTACAAATTTACGGTCTGAAAAGTGATGGAGGACAAGAAGAAATAAAGAATTTCTATACTGAAAGTTTTGGTGAAGTTGAATATATATCAAATGATTGCTCATTTATAATTGATATGACTAACTTGGACCAAACGGCTGGTGCATATCAAGATATTAAGATACCACTTAGAAAAAATGTTACAATTAAAGAATATTCACCAATAATATATCAAAATTCATCAAATAATCAATGGTATGGGAAAAAGATAATTTGGCTTGGAACGTCAGTTCCTTATGGACAATATGCTACTAAGTCATACGCACTTGAAGCTGCCAATAAGCTTGGATTTAATCTGATTAATACTTCAATGCCAGGACAAAGAATACATGGTTACTATGATGAAGAACATGACGTTATCATGGGTGGGCAAGGAACGATAGAAGAACCAACAAATGCTTATGCTACAACCATTTCAAAGTCTGAATATATTGCTGCAAAAGAAGCTGGTGTAAGTACAGCCGAAATAGCTTCTTCTTCATCGCCTTGGGCGCCAAATAAAGGAGGAAGTTCATATACATGGACTTGGGAAAATATATTTGTAGAAGAGAACGCCGACGCAGATTTATGGGTATTCGATGTTGTACCTAACAATACAAACTTTGAAACAACAGACTGGGATTTATTTGACAAAGAAAATTGGAGATATTCTGATGACTCTGATTTTTCTGAACATAGACTTACTTTTTTAGGAGCCTTACTTTTCCTGATGAATAAAATGTATGAATTAAACCCGAAAGCAAGATTAGTTTTTGTATTAGGTACGACTTACGCATATAATGAAGGTAAATCCAACTTAGAACTTGTACGCAACGCTTGGAATATACATATTATAGATTTATGGGGGAAAATAAATACATCTTTGCCATCAATTAAATATTTATATTCTGAATATACAGGTGTTGATGGAGGGCAAAAAATTAATAGACACCCATCAACATTTGGGCATGAAAAAATGGGAGAAATGTTGGCAAATGAATTATTGTTAATTTCGTAGATTGTAGAATAACCCAGTAAGTTTATAAATTTAGTGTTTAATTGGGTATGCTTCAAATCAAGTGGAAAGTGAATAAAGGGAGGAATTATCCTCCCTTCAAAATAGTCTCCAACTCGAACTTACCGAGTTATTCTACTAACTATGTAGGGTCTGTAGTGTATGTAGTACCGATTAATCCAACATCTTTAAACTTGCCGGGGTTTTTTCTGATTATCCAATCAATATAAGCCATAAATAGATAAGCTGTGTAAAGATAACCTGCTGGATTAAGGTGACCTCCCAAATAATAATTATCTTTAAACGTTGGATTTTCATACATTGATTGATACTGTTTCAAATCAATCAAAAACACGTTGTCAAATTTTGTTGGCATAGCTTGTATAATTGGATTTAGATTACTATTTCTCGGCATAGATACAATAAATATTTTGCATCTTGGTTGAATGCTTCTCAATCTCTGAATTAGTCCGCCATAATTTCCAGCAAATGTATCGGCATTATTGTTATAATCAGATAAATCTATATCTGTATCAAGATTACCTGGTTCCGGTTTTGTTTTATCTGTATCGTTAACACCCAATGCAATAATATATGCTTGCTTTGGATTATTTTGTGCACCTCCTCATGTTCTTTCAGTCGAACCAGAAATCCAGCCTTTAACTGTTTGTCCGCCTTGGGAAAAGTTATACCCATCAGCACCACATAACCTACAAATTTGTTGTCCCCAACTGTATTCATACTTATCTATGTATTTCTTTGTTGACCCGTCATAACATTCGAACTCCCCTGAACATAAACTATCTCCTATAAATCCCCAGTCTCTGAATATTGCGGTGTACCCAGGTACCCTTAATATATGATTTATTGGGTTGTCATTAATTGAAGGAATAAAATCAGCATCAAAAATTATGTTTGAATTATTCAAATTTTCTACAGCTTTGTTTAACTCTTCAATATTTTCAACAATGCTCTCAGCATCAGCAACATAAATTTTGAATGATATGTCGAAGTCACTGTCAGGATATGTTTTAAAACCAAAAGTTCCAATAACACCGTCTTCATCGTATTGTAATTCCAATTCTCCGGTTCCATTATTCATTTGTATACCGGGAGAAACCCTTCCGCTTGTGGACAAATCCACATTACCAGCAATCATGAAACTTGTCTTTCTGTCACTTTCCGCGGTGATGCGGATTTTCTGGCCTGACTTAAATTGTGTGTTAAGGTCTATCTGATAATTAGAAGATGTTACAGACAATTCCTTCTCTGTTGATGGAAGGCCTATAACACTCCTTAATTCATAAATATCATCGTTGAGCTTTTCAATACTAGTATTTATCTTTTCATCGAAGTCATTTCTAAACTTCATGTCTGCAAATACTATTTTGCACCCTGTATATGTAAGTGATGTTATTATATCTGTATCAACGACAAGGTGAATATAAAAATTGGAGTCAGAATAGGTATATTCATAGATGCCAGTTGGCTTCTCATCAATATCCCAAAATATATCAACTAACAACGGCGAAACAAAAGGGTATACGTCATCACATTGGATATAAAAACGTTTATAAGCTTCATAATAACCTAGTGACAAGTACAATTCGTTAGTGCCTAATGATGTTAATTTTTCAGTACTTGCATACGCCTCAATTGCTATTATTGCGTTAGCAATATCGTTTTTTGTTATATCCGTAGGATGTAGGAAGTTTTTTCGAAATACAGAAACCTTTTGAGATAATTCACCAAGCCTTCCAGCCCCCACCTTCTCAAAGCCGCCGACCGCCCAGGAACCTCCGCTGAACTCCCATTTTTCCGTGTCTCCATCTGAATTAATGAAGCTGACGGTAAGCCCTGCAGTCCTAAGTTCTGCCGGAACT
>NZ_NFKD01000123.1:0-3156 GCF_002160215.1 Bacteroides sp. An19
AGGACGGTTACCGATCGTCCTGAGGGCACCTTTAGGAGCCTCCGTTACGCTTTTGGAGGCGACCACCCCAGTCAAACTGCCCGCCAAGCAATGTCCCCGCACTGCGGGTTAGAATCCAGACAAACGAAGGGCCGTATTTCAACGGCGGCTCCACCGGGACTGGCGTCCCGGATTCATAGCCTCCGGCCTATCCTACACATCGCGTGCCCGGATCCAATGCTAAGATGCAGTAAAGGTTCACGGGGTCTTTTCGTCCCATCGCGGGTAATCGGCATCTTCACCGATACTACAATTTCACTGGGCTCACGGTTGAGACAGCGTCCAGATCATTACACCATTCGTGCAGGTCGGAACTTACCCGACAAGGAATTTCGCTACCTTAGGACCGTTATAGTTACGGCCGCCGTTTACCGGGGCTTCAATTCAATGCTTCCCTTGCGGTGACATCTCCTCTTAACCTTCCGGCACCGGGCAGGTGTCAGGCTGTATACGTCTACTTTCGTATTGGCACAGCCCTGTGTTTTTGGTAAACAGTTGCCTGGACCGATTCGCTGCGCCCTCTCTTGCGAGGAGGGACCCTTTATCCCGAAGTTACAGGGTCAGTTTGCCTAGTTCCTTAACCGTGATTCACCCAAGCGCCTCAGTATATTCAACCCGACCACGTGTGTCCGTTTACGGTACGGGTGCCACCCGGCTGATGTTTAGCGGGTTTTCTTGGCGGCATGGTTACCTGCGCTGTTGCCTTGCCCTGAAAGGGCGCGGCATACTTTCAGGTTCGGATCCTGCCGTGGATTTGCCGGCGGCAGTCTGCTCCTACACCCTTCAACCGGCTGTTCCGTCAGCCGGCGGCAGTGTCACATCCGCGTCACCGCGTCACACCGGGCGGCAGTACCGGAATATTAACCGGTTCTGCCATCGGCCTCGCCTGGCGGCTGAGCCTTAGGGCCCGACTTACCCTGATCCGATTAGCGTTGATCAGGAAACCTTGGTCTTTCGGCGAGGGGGTTTCACGCCCCCTTTATCGTTACTTATACCTACATTTGCTTTTCCATATGCTCCAGCGGACCTCGCGGGCCGCCTTCCGCGCCAAATGGAATGCTCCCCTACCGATACTGTTCGTATCCCGCGTCTTCGGCAGGCGCCTTATACCCGATTATTATCCATGCCGGCTACCTCGACTAGTGAGCTGTTACGCACTCTTTAAATGAATGGCTGCTTCCAAGCCAACATCCTAGCTGTCTCGGGGAACCGACCTCGTTAGAATAACTCAGGCGCCATTTCGGGGCCTTAGACGGCGGTCAGGATTCTTCTCCTCTCGGGCGCGGACCTTAGCACCCGCGCCCTCACTCCCGCCTAATTCCGGCAAGCATTCGGAGTTTGTCAGGACTTGACAGGCGGTGAAGCCCTCGCATCCTATCAGTCGCTCTACCTCATGCCGGATCATACGACGAGGCTGCACCTAAATGCATTTCGGGGAGTACGAGCTATCTCCGAGTTTGATTGGCCTTTCACTCCTACCCTCACCTCATCCAGAAGCTTTTCAACGCTTATTGGTGCGGACCTCCATCCGGTGTTACCCGGACTTCATCCTGGACAAGGGTAGATCACTCGGTTTCGCGTCTGCCGCATCCGACTGCGCGCCCTATTCAGACTCGCTTTCGCTCCGGCTGCGCGGATCATGCCGCTTAACCTCGCCGGACACGGCAACTCGTAGGTTCATTATGCAAAAGGCACGCCGTCACACTTGCGTGCTCCGACCGCTTGTAGGCGCATGGTTTCAGGGGCTCTTTCACTCTCCTGTCCGGAGTTCTTTTCACCTTTCCCTCACGGTACTGGTACACTATCGGTCTCCCGGGAGTATTTAGCCTTGCCGGATGGTCCCGGCTGATTCACGCTGGATTCCTCGTGTCCCGCGCTACTCAGGATACCGCTATGGCCCATACCCGCTGCGTGTACGCAGCTGTCATGCCCTACGGCCCCACTTTCCAGAGGGTTCCACTCGCGGGCATGGACCAACGGCGCGGTCCTACAACCCCGCCCGTGCCGTAACACGGACGGTTTGGGCTCCTCCCCGGTCGCTCGCCACTACTGGGGGAATCATTGTTATTTTCTTTTCCTGCGGGTACTAAGATGTTTCAGTTCCCCGCGTTGGCCTCCGCCACTGGCGGATGTCACCCCTTCAAGGTGACGGGTTGTCCCATTCGGACACCCGCGGATCAAAGGCCACTTGCGCCTCCCCGCGGATTTTCGCAGCTTGTCACGTCCTTCATCGCCTCCGGGAGCCTAGGCATCCACCATGCGCCCTTTTCTACTTTCGCGCACCCCCGCGGCACTACGCTGCGGGAGGCTTATGCTTTGTTTCATTGGTTGCTTGTCACATCATGTCACAGATCTCCTTCGTGTGGAGAATAACGGATTCGAACCGTTGACCCCCTGCTTGCAAAGCAGGTGCTCTAGCCAGCTGAGCTAATCCCCCAAGACCGTAGTCCCAGGCAGAGTTGAACTGCCGACCTCCACATTATCAGTGTGGCGCTCTGACCAACTGAGCTATAGGACTGGCATCTTCAAGCCCTGTGCGATTCAACGCCCAAAGAGTCGGATATGTCAGGTACAGGAAACGGAACTGAAAGGAACCACGCAAAAAACATGAGACCGGACGCTCCAGAAAGGAGGTGTTCCAGCCGCACCTTCCGGTACGGCTACCTTGTTACGACTTAGCCCCAATCACCGGTTTTACCCTAGGGCGCCCCTTGCGGTTACGCACTTCAGGTACCCCCGGCTTTCATGGCTTGACGGGCGGTGTGTACAAGGCCCGGGAACGTATTCACCGCGCCATGGCTGATGCGCGATTACTAGCGAATCCAGCTTCGTGGAGCCGGGTTGCAGGCTCCAGTCCGAACTGGGAGGGGATTTCGGGATTCGCGCGCCGTCGCCGGCTGGCAGCCCTCTGTACCCCCCATTGTAACACGTGTGTAGCCCCGGACGTAAGGGCCGTGCTGATTTGACGTCATCCCCACCTTCCTCGCATCTTACGATGGCAGTACCGGCAGAGTACCCAGCATCACCTGATGGCAACTGCCGGAAGGGGTTGCGCTCGTTATGGCACTTAAGCCGACACCTCACGGCACGAGCTGACGACAACCATGCAGCACCTCC
>NZ_NFKD01000124.1:0-2945 GCF_002160215.1 Bacteroides sp. An19
GCAATTGCAAACAACTCCGTGAAACTGACCGTTATTGGTGGTGAAGGTGACAATAACCAAGATAATGACAATGACGATATGGGTCACAATGTCCGTTATTCTGTTGACACAAAGAACAATACCATTACTTTCCAGTTCTGTGTATCTTATGGATATCTATACAATTTCAGCTTGAACAACGCATACCAGTTGACTTTGACTGTAAACGATCAAGATACCCAGACTCCGGTAGCATCTATCGTATTGCCGTTTGAATTTACTCAACCGACTTTGGATATCACTCGTGTAGATGGTGAAAAAGCTATTTGGGTTAGCGATACAGAATTGAAACTGTATGGTGATAAAGTTACTACTGGTGGTAAAGATTATATGTATGCTCCGCTTTACGAAGCATTTACCACAGCTTATGAAAAGAAATATAGTGATAAAGTACCTAATGCAGAATATTATTTGTTGAGCTATTCAAATAAGAGCAAGATATTCTACGATGGTCTGTTCATGAATACTCCATGGGGTGATTCGTCTTGGGGTGCAGGCTATTCTGAGTCTTTGGAAGGACTTGATTATTCAGCTACAGCAGAAGGATGGAATACCTCAATCCATGTATCAGATGTTCAAGAAAAGACGAAATTCCCAATTCATGCTGAATACGAATTCTATGGTGTATATCCTGCAACAGATGAGCAAGTAAAAGACTTTACATTGCAATTCGCAAGCTTGCTGGGTGATGCAAAAGAAGTTAAGTCTAACGCTCCTAAGACTTCAAATAATGTAACTCGTGAAGTTATCTTTAACGATACTGACTTTACTTTGGTTGACGCATTAGAAGATCCGTTCTATTTGTTCGATGGCGTGAAGAGCGATGGTAACATCGATACACGTTCTGAAATGAATCGTCGCCAAGGCTTCGAAGAAGGAACCGAAGGCTTCGAAACAACCTTTACTCTTGCTAATGCAACGATTAAAGTAAAAGATGCAAATGGTAAAGATATCACAACTGATTTTGACGCTGTGAAAGTTGGTTCTATTGCTACTAATGATGTTACTACGATTAATGCAGATGGTACAGTAACCGTTCCGACTGGCAGTGATGTCGCATTCTATGTAAATGAACAAACTAAGACAAGAGGATGGGCTGCTCAAACAGCAACTGATAATACGATTATTGTAACAGACCTGCCTGCTAAACAAGCAGATAAGACTAAGGGATATGCTGCAATTCCGGGCGGTATCATGATTCAGCTGCCTAAGTCTATTGGTACTACTGAACCTGTAACCCTCGAATTTACATTGGTTGACGTATTCGGTGTTACTAAGACTCTGTCTGTAACTGTTCAAGCTGCCAAATAATAACAGCTTAAGCAGAACAATTAGAATATAATTGCTTACTAAGATAAGAGAGGCGTTCTCAATCTCATAATGGGAAACGCCTCCCTTTCTTTTTATCTTTACATTAACCTTTAAATTACGGATATGAAAAAATGAATTCCACATTTCACCCAATGAACTGTAGGGGCGTATCGCATACGCTCTGAAATCATCCGCGTGGATAAGTTGGCGCATTCAGGGCGTATGCGATACGCTCCTACATGGCTTTTGCGAAATTCATAAATAGTAAATCGTAAATAGACAAATAGTAAATCAGACGGTTCTCCAGTCCTCCACCGTCCCCGTTTCGGAAGAGAAGTTCACTCCTATTTTATATAAGGTGCGCGGGTCGGCTTCGTAGGGTCGGGCATAGCCTTTCGCCTCTATCTGCGCCAAAGCCTCGTCCGCCGTGCCGTCGCGCTTGAATTCGAAAATATAGATGTACTCATCCGTCTCCACGATGCAGTCGGCACGCCCCTGGCTCTGCTCTTTCTCCGTATAGACCGTGTAGACGCTTATCAGGCGGAAGATGAGGTAAAGCGTATAGTGGAAGAAGCGTTCCTTCTCCGCCTCGTCCTTCTTAGCGCGCATTGAGTATGGGATACTAGCAAGAAAAGAAGTAAACAGCTTGCGGAGTTGCTCCACATCACCGTGCTTCAATGATTCCACCACGTCTATTACCCAATTCTTCATGTTCTCTTGCGGCTTTAAGTAATCTGCGGCAATCAAGGAAACAAATCCATTCTTTACCTCATTATTAGGAAAATCAAGTAAGAAACGGTTATAGGTCCTTTCATATCCTTTTATGGTCAGGTAGCCGCTCTGGTAAATCATCGGCAAGGGTTTCTCCACGTCTGCCTTATAATCGACAAACTCTTCGGGACGGTAATAGCGTCCGGTCAGTTCGTTCAGGTCCTCCTGCGTATGGTTCAGCAGGCGAACCAGGTAAGAGGGCGTACCACTGGCAAACCAATAGTCTTGGATATCCAGTGAAGCAAAAGCGTTCAACAAACTGAACGGGTTGTATACGTCCACCATTCCTTTGCTGAAGTGATAGCCGTCATATTGATGCCTTAATTGTCCTCTCATATCATCGTCCGTACATCCGTAATCTTCTGCCAACTCATGAATCGGTCCGGCGAAATAATGCTCCAGTTCTTCCTGTGTGATGCCGCAAAGCGTTTCATACCTGCGGTCCATGCTGATGTCTGCCGGCTGATTGAACCCGCTGAACACACTTACCTGAGAGAACTTGGTCACGCCCGTCAACAGCACAAACTGCAAGTCCTCGTCAGCGGTTTTGAATACCGAATAGAAACTCTTCAATATTTCCCGGTTACGGTCTTCCAGCAGACGCCTTTCACCGTCTACCGTAGTGGCATATCCCGTATCCAGCACGTCAAGGATAGGTTTATCGTATTCGTCTATCAATACCACGCAACGTCTGCCGTACCGTTGGCGTGCCTGATGCAGCACATGGATAAAGCGTGCGCCTGTCGTTTGCGCCGTATCGCTCCTACCATACTGCTTTTCCCAGGCTGCCATGGTCTCTTCTATTCTCGCTTCCAAATTGCCTG
>NZ_NFKD01000125.1:0-2809 GCF_002160215.1 Bacteroides sp. An19
GGCCGCATGATATTCCTGCAACGGGTTGTTTTTCAAATAAACCAAAATGAAGAACAGGCGGTCGGATATGCTGGGAAGGGGGCTGTTCTTGTAGATGGAAGGACTGCGGCGTTTTCCGCAACGGCGTTCCCCGGTCATTTCATACTCGGACAAATAGTCCTCATGCGCAGCCTTGAAATAAGGGAGAAGCGCACAAAACTGTTCATGGCTAACTCCCGTCAAGGCACGGAAACTTTTGCTGTTGTCTTTATGGTCGTGGTAATTCATGTTGCAAAGGTACGCGTATGCGCGATATATAACAAATCTAAATTACATAAACTCTATTGATGTGACATTTCTTTCTTGATAAGCATGTTGGCAAAGACGGTTAATAGTTCGTAACAGGTTTAGATGTACTGAAACTACAGTTTCAGTACATCTAAACTAAAGTTTTAAGTAGATGAAACTATAGTTTCAGTATATCTAAACTTATGTGAAACTTAATTGGTGCCTGAAATGAATGCGGATGTGTTTGCTTATAAGTGTGTTAGTCTTCTTTCTTTTCCGCATTCTATTCCGTTTCTTTTTCCGCTAATTGTTTCCGGTATTGCTTGGGCGAAGAGCCGGTATAGCGCTTTACGTATTTCCCGAAGAAAGACATGTTGGGGAAGTCCAGCTCGTTGACGATTTCCTTGATGCTTTTTTCCGATTTCTTCAGCAGATAGAGCACGTCTTTGATGACGTATTGGTTGATGATGTCGGAAGCGGTTTCTCCGGATATCTCCTTGCATACGGCAGAGAGGTATTTGGGCGTGACGTGCAGCTTGTCGGCATAAACCGCTACCATCCGCGGTTTGGGATACGATGAGACAAGCAGGTGCAGGAACTCTTTGAACAGCCGTTCGCTGGAAGAATAGGTAGGCGTTGCGAATTTCCCGAAGCGTTCCATGGCGTCATGAAATTCGTAAAGGAATGCTTGTATCAGTGAGTCGACGATTTCTTTTTGATGGCGTAGCGGAATGCCCGTCAGTTTCGAACGGAGCAAGTCATAATACTGGCGAAACATGTTGGCTTCTTCGGGTTTTAGCGTGAGGATGGGGTTCTGTTCCAGGTATTTCAGGATATCCCAGCTGTTGTTCGAAATTACTGCAAGCTGGCTGATGTATTCTGGCGACATGCAGATGCAGCGGAACTGTACGTCTGCACTGACCATACTTTTTTCCAATATGATGTTGGGGTGGCAGATGAGCAGGTCGTATTCGTTCATCGTATAGGCTTCGCCGTTGATGTAGAGCGAGGCTCTCCCTTTGATGCAGAGGGCAGCTATGATGAATTCTACTCTGACGGCATTGGTTTGGCCTAATGTATGTAAGTCATCGATAAGGGCGAGCCGGTTGTCGCAATAGGTAGCGATGTGTTCTTTCGCTACTGTGTTCAGATTTCCTTGTGTGATATCCATGTTCTTATTTTCTTTTGTTTGCTGTGGCAAAATAAGTCATTATTTTTTGAAAAGACCTGATTCCAATCTCTTGAAGACTGTTCTGTTTGTCTTATTTGGCTGTATTGTTGGAAAATAGAACATTTATCAAGGAAAATAAAGCCATGTAATTTGGACTAAACTTGTTTCCTTTGCGCAGAATTTTAAAACAGTAACTATGGACAAAAAGGTTATTTTGCCGGTGTGCGCCGCTGTACTCTTGCTTGCAGGATGCGGTCAGGAAGAACAGCAGAAGACGCAAGATGTGGTTAAGGTAAAAACAATGCAGGTCGCTCCGGCGGCGATTGAAGGCACGCGTTGCTTTTCGGGTACGGTAGAAGAAACGGCAGGCACGCCGCTCAGCTTTCCGGTAATGGGAACGGTAGAGGCTGTTCATTTCCGGTTGGGTGACCGGATAGGGAAGGGGCAGCTTCTGGCTTCGGTAGACCCAACGTCGATGCAGAGCAGTTATGATGCGGCAAAAGCCACGCTGGTGCAGGCGGAAGATGCCTATCGGCGTATGAAAGAACTGCACGACAAAGGCAGTTTGCCCGAGATACAGTGGGTAGAGGTGCAGAGCAAACTCCAGCAGGCACGCTCGATGGAAGAAATGGCGCAGAAGAACTTGAAGGACTGTAAGCTGTACGCACCCTTTAGCGGTGTGATAGCTGATAAGTCGGTAGAGGTAGGGCAGAACGTAGTGCCCGGCATGGCAGTGGGTAAGTTGGTGGGAGTGAGCCAGCTGAAAGTGAAGATAGCGGTGCCCGAAGCCGAGATAGGCAGCATCGCCTTGCGCCAGCAGGCGGTCATCAAAGTGCCTGCGCTGGGAGATAAGGTGTTCGCAAGTGTGGTGAGCGAGAAAGGCATTGTTGCCAATCCGATGTCGCGCTCTTACGAAGTGAAGCTGGATGTGACGGATACAGATGGTTCTCTGATGCCGGGCATGGTAGCAGAAGTCAGTCTGGCGGGTGGAAACGCAGGAGCACAGGTGGTGATACCGGCACGTATCGTGCAACTTGATGAACAGAACTGTTCGTTCGTATGGGTAGACAATCAAGGTGTTGCAGAAAAGCGGGTGATTGCCTGCGGCGATTTTTCCGGAAACGGGGTCATTGTCACTTCCGGGCTGAATGCCGGCGACCGCATCATTGTGGAAGGCCAGCAGAAGGTATGCAACGGAACAATTATAAATGAAGAATGAAGAACGAAGGATGAAGAATATGCTGTTTTCATTCTTAGTTCCTATGTTTGTAATGTGCTAGCAAAATAGCATAAAGCCAAGAGAATTATTAAATTTGTAAATGAAAGAAATAACTTAATAAAACCTATGACTTTATGCGTAAACAAAGTAAC
>NZ_NFKD01000126.1:0-2778 GCF_002160215.1 Bacteroides sp. An19
TTATGATACGGCATTTGGGCAATGATATCCTTCAGGTAATCCCTTGGGTTCACATCGTGTGCCTTGCAGGTGGCCAGCAGGGAACAGATTACAGACATGTTAACGGCAGCCTCGTGATTGCCGCAGAAGAGATAGTTCTTGCGCCCCAAAGTAATTGGCCGGATGGCATTTTCCGCCAGGTTGTTGTCCAAAAGCAGGCGTCCGTCCTCCAGGCATCTCATCATGTTGTCCCACCGGGTATAGGCATACGAGACAGCTTTGCCGATTAGCGATTGGGGACTGTATTTGATGCCTTCCGTTTCCATCCACGTCTTCATGGCCTCCATGATTGGGCGTGTCAGTTCCCGGCGTTTCGCCTTGCGTCCGTCGGACGACAAGCCCGCCTTGTCGCAGCAGTGCTCAATCCTGTACATGTACTGTATCTGGGCCAGCCCATATTCGGCTTCCTTTTTGTTTTCACCCAAGGCATGCTCAAAAATCACGACGGATATGCGCCATGCAATTGACCAGCCGCACGTCGGGGTTGGTCTTGAAGGCTGTCTCATAGCCTGCAAAACCGTCGCATTGAAGGTATCCTTTGAATAGATTAAGCCTAACTAAGTTAGGCTCAACTGCACATCCGTTTAGCGATTAGAGGAATGTTCTTGTTCATCACTCTTAGTATGTCATCGTGATATTCTGAGTTCATATTATGATGTCCTCTGCATTGTACCACCTTCATTGTATCAAGACAAATTTCGATAGTTTCTGTTTTTACTCCGTCAACCATAGCAGATAGGATTAGGGATTTTTCATTCTTGAAGTACTCGTTTGAGAATACGCAATGTTTCATAAACTCTCCTTCTTCGATAAACTCATGAACACTTTCAAGAACCCTTATCTGAATATTGCCTTCGCTGATAATAAGACCGAAGAATTTTGCCTTCGCTTCCCTATATAGTTTCTCATGCTGAATGGCTCTTCTTTTCTTCTCCCTTATCTGCTCCCTTGCAGTTTCTTCATGTTTCTTACGGCTTAGCCTGTCATGTTCCTGATGCAGATTTGAAGGACAAACGTAATGAGGGTTTGAGGTGTCCTTGCCGAAATGAAGAAGCAATCTGATATAGTCACACCATAAACCTACATCTGTAATATCATACTTGTGACGGATGGCAACTCTGATGGATTTCCAAATATCATCCGAAATGCTATCCTTGTCGGCAAAATGTTTGAAAAGGGAAATCTGTCCACATTTGAGAAGGGTCTCTTTCCTATTATCGGAAAGTATAGCCTTGAAAACAGTATAGTGGGAAAGGTCGTAAGTTTTTCCCTGATAGCCGTTTCTTTTTATGGTTTCAGTAACCTTTATTCTTGGATAGGTGGATACTGCATTAATATCATATACAAAGTTATCCGAACAGCTGCGCAACTCCATATCACTACAGAAGTTCCAACTATCATAATAGAAGGAACACATATTTCTCTTGAGTGCCAAAGTATTTGTCTTTCCTTTGGGTGTCAGCCATCTCTGAACAACTTCCCTTATTGAATATTGTGCCGGTCTTCCTATTCTGAAATCGGCAAAGACAACAAAGTGCCTTAATACCTGGTAGTCCTTGACTGCGGTTATTACGGTGTAATAACTTTTAAGGTTATATACCTTCGTCCTGTCTGAACGTACTTTGAGCTTTCTTCCGCAATGTGGGCAAGTCACATTAACTGGAATATAGGAAAGTGTGTCCTGCCATGTATGGGCACAATCGCAACAGGTATAGATACCTTTCGCCGTTCTCTTGGCGAAAGGTTCAAAACAATGTCTGTAAGCATACTGCTCTTGTCTCTCTGTGATTGGTTTCATTTTCTTTGAAAGTGAAACTATCTCCCTTTGTATGTTATTGGTTGGTCTCATATCAAAAATCGAATAAGGTTGGTGCTGCGTTTGTCTGGGTTGATGTAGGCTTAGCCTTTTTGTTGCGGTTCTTCATCTTCTGAATTTCCTCTTCCTGATACTGACGGATGGCTTTCTGTCGGGCTTCAGCCTTTTCTTCATCTGTCAGTTCAACATGATGATTAACTACAACATTACATTGAATTTCCTTGCCAATGTCGATATGGTCTTCATCGAAGTAGTGAATACATCTGCCATAAATTTCCTCGTCTGAAAAACCACAACATCCGGTTCCTTGTACCCAATTAAGCACATAGGTAACGCAAGCATCGAGGTTCTTGTGTGGCTTGTTATAACTCTGTGCAAACAATTCATCGTTTGCTGCCTTGTTGTCCAAAAATGCCTTTATGGTCTGCTTGAAGTGTTCTGTTCCTTTCATAATTATTCTGATTTAAGTTCTTTGTAACTGATTTTTACTAAATGGATGCACCCAAGGAATATGAGTGACAATAGGGCAATGGCTACTATATTCGTGTTGGGATGCACAAAGAGGGAAGCCAGCACCATCGCTGCCGAACAGATAAAAACAATGATTGAAATGATGAACTGAATTACTGCCATATCGCTTGAATTTTAATGAGTTAAACATCGAATTATTCTTCAGCGAGATTTAGACCTTTTTTTCAGAAAGTTTCCTTTCCCTTGTCTTTTGAATCCGCTGACTTTTTTTTATTGAGAATCATTCCCCATCTGAGTTTGAGCCTTTTTTTTACGGCTTATTGAGGTACGGGAGAGTGGAATTAGAAAAGTTTTGAACGAAAAAAATGTTGGGGCAGGCGCAGACAACATCGTTATTTTTTTCAGGGCAAAGGCTGGAAGCCGGAACTCTTTCATTTCCACCACACCCATAT
>NZ_NFKD01000127.1:0-2561 GCF_002160215.1 Bacteroides sp. An19
CTCTTCGGATTGACTGATGAAGATATCTATCAGGCTATCATCAACAGGGAGGAAGATATGAAACATATTTGCGACATTTATAGATTAAAAGCTGCAAGTTGAACTTGCGAAACTTGAATCAATAATTATATCCTTTATTTTTCTCCGGTTTATTTCCTTAAAGACTGAATCACAAAATACCTTTAGTTCAGTTTCCTGAAATACATTGCGAATGGTGAGAGTTGCCTTTGTGAAATCGGAAGAGAAACAACAACTGAAACTTTCAGGCTTTTTCTGGGATTGTCTTTCTTTGATGACCTTTATAGCCACACTTTGCGGAACTCCTTCCAAACGTATCTCTTCCATTTTATCACCACGTTTTATCGTAAACTCATACGACTCGCCCCATCTGTACATGTACCACAACAATGGAGACCAATAGGCGTTTACACTGCCTTCCTTAATGCCATTACCTTTCTCCGAACCCCAAAGGCTATACATCCGTCCAAGTATATCTTTTGAATGGATTCCGTTAATTCCGAGAATCGTATCACCTTCACAAACCATGGAATTATCAATCACCGGATAATCTACAATAAAGAAATCTCCGGATACTTTTATTCTCAATGGCATTGTCTTGCCATCTTTCTTTGCATTCGCAATCAGGTCGTTGGTAATAGGCGGCAGCATCATACTATGACCATCCTTTATATTAGCCATAAAAGGGGCTATTTTCAGATAGAAGTCGGATATGCTGATAGAATCAGTCATGGAGGACTTAATCTTGATTTTGTTGTTTTCATACTCTTCTCTTGACTGATAGAGATAAAGGTCGGGGTGTACATATTCTAATTTTGTACATAAAGTGTCAAAATCGGCCATTTGCTGGGCAGGACTTAATTTTTGCCCAAAAGAAACACTACAAAACAAAAGAAGTGAGCAATTTATTATAATTCTTTTATTCATTCTATGATTTGTTTGGTTGATACTAATTTTAACTTGCTAATATTATAATAGTCTACCCTTAAAAATCACTTTATAGGTTGATATTCAATCAATTTTATCCCACGGATGCGAAGCTGCATAACTGGTAGAGGTCATATACCTCCTGGTAGTTTACTTTTTCTTTTGCCATAATCATTGTTGTTAAAGGTTACGGCGCAAAGATAGGTTAGGCTATGATGTGTGTCAAGGCGGAAAATAGAATGCTTACAAGATAAATCAAGGAAGCGCATGTACGGCATCTTCCTTACTGCATATTGTATGTGTCTCGAGGTCGAACCATAGGATGCAAACTCACCGATTTTTGATTCGATAGTTTGGTTACCTATATAAATATGCTTGGTGTAGCGTTCAAATAGTCAACCTTTTTAAAGTTAAGACAATCTTTAATTTCTAGGAGGAAGGCGTATTGGTAACATTTTATTTTGTTGTTTATTATCTTTTATACTTCTTACAATTTCGTATAATATACCTCCAATATCAATTCCTAAATCAAACTTTTCAAATTTATAATAAGGTATGAAAATTGGAACTGTTTTCCAACCATTCTGAGCATCGTAATATCTTTGTACTCCAACTTCTATACCGACTCGCTCTGAAAATTCATAACCTATTGTAGTACCATAATATGAATTATTAAAATTGTATATATTGTTAGGAGTATAACAACCAAAAATACTGATGTGTAGTTTTTCTGTAGGTAAATATGTAGCAGATCCCAATAGGCCAAAAGATTGTCCGCTTTGTTTTAAGTTGGGTAAATGGTATTTTATAGCATTAATTCCTATCTTAATATCAAAATACGAATTAAAATTTTTCTGATATATTAATGATGCTTGATTAATAATGCCAATACCAGGAAGTGTATTTTGAGAACTTTGACCATACATGTAAGATGCAATTTTTCCCCATCTATTATAATCATAGAAAAAAGTATTGGAATGATTTATGAAATTTGGAAAGGCATCATACTTATAGCATTTCATATCAAATATTTTATTCATGTATGTATTCTTTCTTATTCCAAAATCTGTATGATTATTATAATGAATTAGGGAAATAGGACGTTTATAATAATTTTCAAAATAGTGAACATTATTATTTATCCTTAATTTAATAATACTATCATTTTGTGAATAGATATTTAATGTAAGTAAACATAAAATCAGTAATGTGATATTTTTATACATGTCACGATTGTTTTAATTTATGTGTCTAAAAATGTATTCTTTTATAAGAAACTGTTTTTGAATTGATTCAAGAATAATGTTATAAGCATCTTCAGATCTCAAATCAGCCGGTCAATTGGAAAAATGTTATATCTTTACAGGTACCAAACAATAAAGTTATGACACAGTATCCAACCGACCTGACTGAAAAACAGTGGCAAGTTATAAAAAATATTTTAGAGCCGCAAGCGAGGAACCGAAAACATTCGCTTAAAGAGATAATGAATGCCATCGGCAGAGTCAACCAGCGAGTGCAACATTACGAAATATTTTTGAAAAAGACCTCAGCCGGAGTCGAGAAATTGAGTTTTTCTCTCGGTCTGGCATTAATTTTCTTCCTGATCTTGGTTA
>NZ_NFKD01000128.1:0-2481 GCF_002160215.1 Bacteroides sp. An19
CGGGCTATCTGACGAAGAACAGGAGCGAAAAGGACCAAAAAATCGCCCAAAGCACACACGAAAACGGATACATCAAGCCAAGAAAAACTTTTTGGAGAAATTCAAAACAGCTTCTAACTTGTAGGGGCAGGGTCTGCCTGCCCGAAAAAAATGGAACATAGAGACACGAAGGCACAGAGTTTATTTTTTAGTGAATGTCAATTTACAGACCAAAATATTTCTCAACCATATCTTTGAGCTGTTCAGATGACAGATTTGCTATTCCAATCGATTCAATAAGAGAAAACTCTTCCTTGTTTTTACCCATAACGAACTTTCGTTCATTACCATCTATTTCGGCGAGCAGATGGAAATTTCCTTTAAAAGCCTGCTCCATCCGGATGTTCTTTACGATATGTCTGTTGATGGTTATTTCAGATGCATGTGTAGCTTCTTCCAACTCACCCCAAGACCTCAAATGATTGGCTATAGTTGTTTCAATCCGTCCTATCCACTGCTCAGCAACACCATATTTTGAAGCGACCGTACGGAATTGTTTCAGACTGTCTGCTACTTCACGTATCACTGCATCAGGCCGGCGTATGCCATTGTCTTTAGCAAACTGGATGACATCATCCCGTGTAATATCCCGAAGTTTGGCGCGGATATACAGACAGTGCTCTTCATTGGGCAAAAATCCTCCGTTGTCGAATATATAAGTGATATCGTATGCCGGAGACAGACGCCAGGAACCATCTTCACTCATAACAAATGAAAAATTCTTATTGTGGTCGTCCGTATTGTTGGCCAAGATATTGAATACCATCCGACGGAATACCTCAGAACAGTCAGCCTCGGGCAGATGAAGTTTCCGACATACTGCTATCAGCTGTTCGTAACTGTCGGCTTCGGGACGGATGGCAGCCAAAGTCTGGGTATGAACCTTCTTTCCATCCTTACGGTCGAAACGTCTGGTCATGAAATGATTATTTCCATCTACCTGATAGAGTTCAGATGGCATCATATTGATTCCTGCCATAGTAGCCAGTTCATAATAGGCCATCTCCAATTCTGCTGAACTATATTGAGAATTGCCGAATTTAATCAGACAGTAATCAAAGTCATCCAAGCCGGAAATCTGTCCGCTACGTATCTCTCCACTCTTTCGGTTGATGGCCACAATGGCTTTGGGTTGACGGCCACCTGCAGAAGTACCTACAGTAAGCAACGATTGCATGGTAATGGATTCTTCGGGTAGAATTCGTGCATTTTCTTTTTCTGTGAATATGCGCTCTGCCAGATTAGCCAAAGACTTGATATCTATTTTCCCTGCCTTGCGTTCTCGCGAAACTTCAGGTAGAAACTCGAGAGCTCCCATGCCACGTTTCCCAATGAACGAGAGCTTGTCAAGGGGAGTAATGTCTGCATTGGACAGATGGTTCTGTTGACGCCACAAATCAAACAACTGATTACCCCAGGCATCAGGCAATGAATCGGCTACAAAAGCAGGTAATTTCTGATAAATTTTAGCATCTTCTCCCCAGATAGGCATAAGACCTCTTGCCCCATCTACCGGTGCTGCCAATGGAGATATATTCAGACCTTTCTTCAGAAAGACGGGGTTATACGTGAAGTAGAACAATCTGCGTTTGGTATCCCAAGCCAACCGGCCTATTTCTTCACCCCAAAGCATTACTCTTAAAGATTGTACCATAGTTCGTATCATTTGGAGTGTCTTACGCGCTGTGTCTTTTTATCGTCTTTACGCATCAGGTAAGGAGATTCTGGTAGCTCTGGAAGAATATGGTCTATCATGTTGATCTGCCCAACGACTTTCAGCAACACGATAAATGTGGACAATGAAATATTGCCTGCAGTGCCGTTCTCAAATTTGTGGATGGTGGTAAGTCCAATTCCCGATTGCTCGGAAACATCTTTCTGAGTAAGATTACAGCGTATTCTGTATTCCTTAAACCGGGCACCTAATAGCCTTACAATCTCGGGAGTAGAGTATTCATAAAAGTCTGCCATATTTCCTATATTTATATATCATTATAATGATAATTAAATACACTTTTATATATTAATCTTCATTATAATGAATATTACAAATACAAAACTACAAAATTAATCTGATTAGAACGAACTTCTCTGAGAAAACTTTAATAATTAAATGAAAAGAAAGATTAGTGAATTCACGTTAGGGTAAGTAAATTTCAGTGTGTGGCTTGGGTAAAAGATGGTAGGGTCTGCCTGCCCGAAAAAATGGAACACAGAGACGCAAAGGCACAGAGTTTATTTTTTAATGAATGTCCGCATCTTGTCAGTTAACCTGTAGGGGCAGGGTCTGCCTGCCCGAAAAAAAATCGAACACAGAGACACGGTAAGCATTCTAAGAAATACACATTGCATGTCCTATGGCTTGATTGTAATTTTGCCCCCGCATAACAATCAAACCGAATAGCAATGAACAGAACTGGATTTGAAGAATTAGAAATGCAG
>NZ_NFKD01000129.1:0-2328 GCF_002160215.1 Bacteroides sp. An19
TGTAGTACGCTCGGCATGAGCATTGTCTAACGGGTGTAAGTCCCGAGTGAGCCCTAATAGCGGGAATCACATAGCCCAAGGCAAGGGTGTCCATCGCGAGGTGGAATCTGAAGGAAGCCGGCGGCAAACATCTGGTCTAACGAACAGAAACTTCATACAAGGCATTTGACCGTGGGTAAGGTTTCTACACAAACCAAAGCCCGATAGCTATTCGGAACGGTCGGTGTAAATGAAGTAGGCATAAGATGGAAAGACAATGCCCTTATCCGAGGAGGTCTCACGGACGCATGGCGAAGACGTACCCATTCGATGTGCCCTGACGGAGTAAAGCTTGCCGTGAGAAGTCAGCAGAGGTTATAGTACCTAAGACACGTGTGTCTATGGGGAAGGACCGAATCGCGCAGTGCAATAGTAAATGACTGCTACCCTTGAGACTCTTTTGTAGTCAGATGTCCGAAAGGAGCTTCCCTACTCACCACGATAGGACGGAATCCGACAATAGAGTAGGAGTGACGCTAGTCCGAGGGATGGCTGAAAACAACTTGCCACACATCGTGAGATGAGAAAGCGCGAAACCGCCGTATGCGGAACCGCTTGTACGGTGGTGTGGGAGGTCGGTAAATGTGAAAGTAGGAGGCAAATGCCTTTCTATGATTAGCATTTACCTCCTACCCGATTTTGTGTCTCACGAACTCAAACATATTCTTTGTAGTAGGTGCTATATTAGTGCTGTTATCAATCTTTAAATATTTGATAAAAAGTCAATGCTATAATATAGTCTATTTGGTTTGTGTGGCTTTTTATTTTATAATATCCGGCATATATTTATTTTTATTGTTCTTAATGTTTTCGTCTTGTTTGTGTTTGTGTGGCATTATTCTTAATCTGATTGTAGTTGTATATATGCTAAGAAAATACGGGGCAAATTGAAGATAAAAGGATAAGAATCAAACGAAGAAAGAATATGGACAATAAAGTAAAGGAAGAGATGGATGAGGTTATTGCAGAACTGCAGAAATTTACATCTCGGATATTAGATTGGCGAGAACCTGTTAATCCTGTCTTAATAGAACGTTTTGAGGCAACATTTGGAGTGAAACTTCCAGAAGATTATAAATATCTTCTTAGTATTACAAACGGATTTTCTTTAATGGGAGATAATGTGTTAGGTATAATTGATAAAGAAAAGAATTATGACTTATTTATGTGTTATAATATTGAACACTTTGAAGTAATTGTACCTCAATATAAACATTTAATACCGTTCAGCCCTGATGGAGGAGGAAACTTTTATTGTTTCGATACTCATGTGAAAACCAACGGTGGCGATTCTAACCAAATCGTTTTTTGGTATTCTAATTATGAATATAGTGAATCTGACCCACCGGAAGTAACACACCAAAGTCTGGCTGATTATATTAAGAATTGGATTATAGCTCTTACATTGGAAGACTACGATTATAATGGAGATAGAAAAATGTAGCCTTCTTCTTATCAGTTAAAGTGTTTTTAAAGTTTATATGCCAGTAACCTTGATTCAGAATCAAAATCTGTTTCAAAAGGTTGCTGGCATAATTTTTATAAAAATGAAGATGATTGAGATCAGCTGAACAGCCATGCCGAAATTACATTGGCAAGTAATACGTATGACGAACTGGGCAGGCTGAAAACGAAAAGCCTTCACGGCAGCGCAACCAACAAGCTGACGTACAGCTACAATATCCGCGACTGGCTGACAGGCATCAGCGGCAGCAAGCTGACGCAGAACCTGTACTATAATACGGGTAATGGTACGCCGCAATATGGCGGGAATATCAGCAGCATGACTTGGAAGGCCGGCAATGAAAGCGTGATAAGGGGGTATAAGTTTACCTACGACGGTTTGAGCCGGCTGACTTCTGCTACATACGGCGAAGTCACAAATATCGGTAGCAACGCCAACCGTTTCACGGAAAAGGTTACGGATTATGACCTGAACGGGAATATCAAGGGCTTGCAGCGTTACGGACAGACCTCCTCAACCGGTTACGGCTTGATAGACAACCTGACCTATACGCTGAGCGGCAATCTGATAACACGGGTGGATGATGCCACAACCGCCACGGCTTACAACAACGGTTTCGAGTTCAAAGATGCTGTAAAGCAGGCGAGCGAGTACGCATACGATAAAAACGGCAACCTGACGAAAGATTTGAACAGGAATATTACAAGTATTCAATATAATTGTTTAAATTTGCCAAGCAAGGTCACGTTTGATTCGGACAGATGAGGTATTACATAAACGGCTGACAAACGGACACGGATCTTTTTTTGATTTGACTCAGGAGT
>NZ_NFKD01000013.1:0-75249 GCF_002160215.1 Bacteroides sp. An19
TGGTCCTTTTCGCTCCTGTTCTTCGTCAGATAGCCCGCTATCTTCCTCATCACAGAAGCGGAAATGCCTCAAAAACTCATCCCAAATCATCGCACGATAAATTCAAAACAGCTTCTAAGCCTGCTTGGAAAAAATATAATCAGAACAATAAACCAAACTATAATTTTAACCAAATTATCGAACAATGAAAAAGTTTTTCTTAAATGCGATGTTGTTTGCCGCATTGGCAAGCAGTGTATCACTGACTTCTTGTAGTGACGATGACGATCCTCAAGGCGGAGACCAAGGCGGAGGTGAAGAACCTACAGAAACCGTGGAACTTTCGGGTAATGTGGAAGGAACGATGACCTTGGATGCCAATACGGAATATCTTTTGACTGGTACGCTGACTGTACCCGATGGCGCTGTTCTTGAAATTCCTGCCGGAACTACCATCAAGGCACAACAGGGCTTCGACAAATACATCATTGTGGCACAGGGCGGACGCATCAATGCCCAAGGTACGGCACAGGCTCCCATCGTGTTTACGGTAGACGATGAAAGCAAGGCTGAGCCGGGCTATTGGGGCGGTTTGATTATCAATGGTAAGGCTCCTATTTCAGGTCCTGCAGGAAGTACCGCTACCGGTGCTACCGAGGTGGACAACAACATGGCTTACGGAGGAAGCGATGCTGCCGACAATAGCGGAACATTGCAATACATCGAATTGTGGTACACCGGAGCGCGCTCAAGTGCAGACATCGAGCACAACGGTTTGACCTTGAACGGTGTAGGTAACGGTACTACCATTAACAATGTATATATTGTAGAAGGTGCCGACGATGCTATCGAGTTCTTCGGAGGTACAGTAAATGTAAGCAATTTGCTTGCTGTAAACTGTGATGACGATATGTTCGACTTTACTCAGGGGTATTCCGGTACCTTGTCTAACTGCTACGGCATTTGGGAAGAAGGTTTCACCAGCACCGAAGAAGACCCGCGCGGTGTAGAAGCCGATGGTAACATGGACGGAAATGGTCCTGACCATACACCGCAATCAGACTTCCGTATAGAGAACATGACTATCGCTAATTTCTCTGATTATTCGATGAACGATGCTATCAAGGTACGCCGCGGTGCTACAGCACACATCACCAACGCTTTGGTAATGGGTACAGGTCCTGTAGAAAACCTGATTGACGTGACCGATGGAAAAGGCGGAGCAGGTGAAGGTACTGAAATGAGTGTAAGCAATCAGTTGGCTTCGGCTACTACCGATGGCGACTTGAACGCAGAAGGCACTTACGAAGGCATCGTGATGGAGGCTGGAAATACGGGTGCCAATACCAGTGCACTGTCATGGACAGGTTATCAGTTCCCGGGCGAAACCGAAGCTCCTGCACCTGCTACGGCAACTCTTTCAGGCGATATCGCTTCGGATATGACTCTCGATGCAAATACTGAATATACACTCGAAGGTGCTGTAGTAGTGAAAGAAGGTGCTACGCTGACCATCCCTGCCGGATTGACCATCAAGGCAAAAGAAGGTTTTGGCAATTACTTGCTGGTAGAACGTGGCGGTAAGATTATGGCAGAAGGAACTGCTGAGGCTCCCATTACCTTTACGGCAGAAGATGAAGCCAATGCCGGACCGGGTTACTGGGGAGGATTGATTATCAACGGTTATGCCCGTATCTCAGGCGTAGAGGGAACTGTAACCGAAGGTGCTACCGAGATTGATAACAACCAACCCTACGGAGGCGATGACAATGCCGACAATTCGGGCGTGTTGCGTTATGTCAAGCTGCTTTATACCGGAGCGCGTTCGAGTGCCGATATCGAGCACAACGGACTTACACTGAATGCAGTAGGAAACGGAACGGTGATTGAAAACATTTATATTGCTGACGGTGCCGATGATGCCATCGAATTCTTCGGAGGCTCGGTAAACGTAACCGGACTGCTTGCCGTAAACTGCGATGACGATATGTTCGACTTCACTCAAGGCTATTGCGGTACGCTGAAGGACTGCTACGGACGTTGGGAAGCCGGATTCACCAGCACCGAAGAAGATCCGCGTGGTGTAGAAGCTGACGGAAATCTGGACGGAAACGGTGCAGACCACGCTCCGCAATCCGACTTCACCATCGAGAACATGACTATCGAAAACTTGTCTGAAGCAGCCGAAATGGTAGACGCTATCAAGATTCGCCGTGGTGCGAAGGCTACTATTACCAATGCATTGGTTATCGGTACGGGTATGGTAGACGACTTGGTAGACCTGACAGATAGCAAAGGTGATGCACAAGCAACTACAACTATCTCTGTAACCAATGAATTGACTTCGACGCTTACAGGCGATGAAATACACGGAACAGGTGAGGTTACCGTAGCCGATGGCAATACCGGAGCTTCTGCCGACCTCTTCGGATGGACCGGATACCAATTCTGAAAATTATCCACATTCTCGTAAGGAGGATTGTCACGTAAAAAAGAAACGCGGAGAGCATACCACCAACAAGCTCTCCGCGTTTCTTTTGTCGTAAAAAACGATATTGAAATAGGAATATATTAAAAATAAGCTACTTATAAGCATTTCTCAAAAAACGAGGTAATGACTTGGAAACAGTCACAAATTCTGCAATATGCGGTAAATTTCTGTCAAACAACTCTTGTCTTAGCGCAAAGATAGTGAAAAGCAACCAAATTCTATTACCGTTTCCCATATTTCTTTTCAAATAATTCTGTATTCTTCTCTCCCCATGCAATCATAGCATCGATGATGGGAATAAGCGTCATCCCCAACGGAGTGATAGCATACTCCGAACGAGGAGGCAGTTCAGGGTAGATGGTCTTCGATACGAGCCCGTCCTCTACCAGTTCCTTCAGTTGCAAGTCGAGCACACGAGGCGTGGCTTCGGGAAATATCTTGTGCAATTCACTGGGACGCAGGGCACGGTGGCGCAGTTCGTCCAAGATGCATGACTTCCACTTGGAATCAATCAGGCTCATGGTCAGCCGCAAGGGACAGTCCAAATCTACGGGTATCTTTCTTTCGTACATGGTTTTATCTTTATTGAATGTTACGCCTGCAAAGGTAAGGATAATATATCGTAACGGGTATATACCGAATAATTTTTCAGTATATGAATAATTTTTCGGTACTTGTGCAAACTGGAGGAATCACCTACCTTTGTAGCATCAAAACAAGATAATCAATTAAACATTAGCATCATGAGAGCAAATATCGAAGAGTACAAGGCAGTGGAAGAAGCTGCCATGAAGTTTGTGAAAAGTGTGGCAGAAGGCAACAGCAAGTATGCCCGCGAATTGTTTATTGACGAAGCCGTCTTATTCGGCTACTTGGACGGGAAGCTGGAGCACGGCAGCATCGAGCAGTTCTACCACAATGTGGACACCGTAGGCGCAGGCGATGACTTCAAGGCACGCATCGACGTGGTGGACGTAGAAGAGACCCTCGCCGTGGTGCGCGTGCTGGAAGAGAAATGGGGAGGCCGTATCGACTTCACCGACTACCTGCTGCTGATGAAGATGGACGGCGAGTGGCGGTGCGTGGCGAAGGCGTACAATCAGAATTCGAATACCATTCAAAAGTAAGGAGGAAGCGTCATGAAGATAACAGTTATTACGGGAAGTCCACGCAAGCATGGCAACAGCTTTGCCATGACGGACGCATTTATCAGGGAAGCGGAGACACTCGGCCACACGGTGCGACGATTTGATGCCGCACTGATGAAGATAGGCGGTTGCCGTGCCTGCCAGACCTGCTTCAAGACGGGCAAGGCTTGTTCGTTCGACGACGATTTCAACCTTATCGCACCTGCCATTATGGAAGCCGATGCTGTTGTATTCACCATGCCAACCTACTGGTATTCCATCCCGGCACAGATAAAGGGTGTGATTGACCGCCTGTTTTCATTCGTGGTGGGCGGAAAGGATATCGCCGGAAAGAAATGCGGACTGATAGCCTGCTGCGAAGAAAACGACGTGACGGTAATGGACGGCATCCGTATGCCGCTGGAACGTTCTGCCGCTCTGCTGAAATGGGAGATGGCTGGCGAAGTGCTTATTACCGGAGTATTGAACGAAGGTGACATCAACAAGACGGACGGCTGCAAGCAAGCGGCTGAACTGGCGCATAAATTCTGAACGTATGAAGGTATTGTTGATTAATGGCAGCCCGAATCAAACGGGCTGCACCTATACCGCCCTGCACGAAGTGGAAACCACCTTGCAGGCAAACGGCATTGAGACGGAATTGCTGTATTTAGGCAAGAAGCCCATAGCGGGCTGCATCGCCTGTGGAGCCTGCATGAATACAGGACATTGTTTCCGCGACGACCTCGTGCAAGAGATACAGAAACGGCTGGATGAATTTGATGCCATCGTCATCGGTTCTCCGGTTTATTACAGTGCACCAACGGGGCAACTCGTTTCGTTCCTGAACCGCCTGTTCTTCGCCACGGAGAACCGCATGGCGGGCAAGCTCGGCGCATCAGTAGTATCGTGCCGCCGTGGTGGAGCCTCCGCCACCTTCGAGCAATTGAATCAATATTTCACTATTGCGAATATGCCTATCGTAGCATCGCAATACTGGAACTCGGTACACGGCTTCACACCCGACGATGTGCGCAAGGACAAGGAAGGCTTGCAGACCATGCGCATCTTGGGGCAAAATATGGCGTGGTTGCTAAAGTGCATTGAAAGCGGACGGAAGAACGGCGTTCGCAAGCCGGAATATGAACCGAGAATGCGGACGCACTTCATCCAAGGCAAATATGAATAACCAAACTTAACAAGAAAACTTATAGATTTTTGAGTAGAGGATGTTTCCTGTCCGATTTTGAATTTAACCAATGGGAGGATAGCAAGCGGTTTTGGTCTGCCCCAAACACAAACTTGCTACCCTCCCGTTGGCATCGTTTATAATCTCATGCCCTTGTCTCTCCTAAGCGGCTTAACAGTCCTTTTAATGGATGAGAACAGCCTGCCAAACTGTTCCTTGAACCATTCGCCAATCAGTTGCCCATTGATGGCAAGCGCAAGTTTGGATTTGTCTTTCGGGTCTTTCACCATTTGGAAGCCTGCTTCCTCGGTCGTGAACTTCCGCCTGTGCTCCTCCGAATAGAGTTCGCCCTCATAGAACAACGGCTTGCCGCTGATGAGCGTGGCGGTCTGCCGCTCGTTGAAGCCGACTTTAAGGCAGAATTTCTCCATGTACACCAACTCTTGGAACAGCGGAAACCATTTCTTGGCTTTTTGGATGATGGATTTCAGGAATGACACTTCCCTTTGGTGTTCCGCTTCCTTGTCCGCCATTTCTCTGCGGTGCTTGGCTTGCAGTTCCATCAGTTGACGGCTGTGTTCATCCTGCTGCCGCTGCATCTGTTGTTGCAACAACTCGATGCTTTCGTCACGGGCTGCAACCTCATTTTGCAGGGTGCGGTTGTCGGCTTCAAGTTCTTTCAGCTTGCCGCTTCCCAAAAGAGAACCGACCTTTGCCACAAGTGCCGTTTTCGCTTCGGTCTTGGCGGCTTCCAGCTTCTCCGACTTGATTTCCTTCCTGACTTCGGCAAGCAGCCGTTCCGCTTGTTTCTGTTCGGTCTGCAACTGCCTTATGTTGGTTTCAAGCTCTCCCGTCTGCCGTTTCAAGTCACGGTAGTATTGGGCTGTGGTGGTATGCCGTGCCTCTGACCCACGTATGCCACGATGCAAGCCGTACTTTGCCATCGCTTCAGCATAGCTATCGTGGTAGGCAACAAGCCGTTCACGGGTCAAGAGGTCATCTGCGCACAGGCGCACGGCGTTGGCTTTCTTGCGGTAGGTGCGTTTGCCCTCCGCTTGCTTCTTCCTCGCTTTCCTGCGCTCTCCCGTCACTATCGGAACGACCGTGGCATGGATATGTGGAGTGTGTTCGTCCATGTGCAGCACTGCCGAAACGGTGTTCTCCCTGCCGAACGTGCGGTGCAGCCATTGCAGGTTGTCATCGCACCATTCGGATAGTCTACCCTCGTCTTGTACTTTCACCATATCCTCATGCGTACCTGAAAGCACGATGCGGATTGCCCGTACTTGGTCGGACGTTATCTTACGCCTGATGCCAGCCGTGCGGATGCGGTGGCTTATCGCTTCGGTACGGTCTGCCACGCCATCGGGGAATTGCACCAGTTCACGGTTGAGATGGGTGCGTGTGGGGTCTGTGTTCTTGGGCGTGGTCTTGCGTTCTATGTGGTCGGATGCGCCCGTGTCAGCCGACCCTTTCGCCTTGTTGATTTGAATGCTTATGTATCCCATGTTCGTTTCTTGTTTTTGAGGTTCTACAAACTTGTTTGTCAATGTTCGTCCGCCTGCGGTCATGCCGCACAGGACAAACGGGGGTGTCCAGAGGGGTGCAACCCCATTGGCTCATTAGGGTGTTTTTAGCATGAGCGAAGCGGTGCGTGAAGAAAACGCCCTAATGAGCTATGGCTTTTTGTTTCCCAAAAGCCTGCGGTGGTGTCAGCGGTGATGTTGGCGGACATTGGTTGCTTTTTCTTTTCGCCAGCGACATCGGCTTTCCCTTGTCGGTCGGCAGGACGGAAGTCCGTCCGACCAGCCTACGGATGGCGATATTCACCTTTGTTGCTTTCCCGGCGGACTTGATGAGGGGTGAAAATCCGATGAATTGATGATTGGATAGTCTAATATACTGACAACTAATGCAATAACCTTTCATCAGCGTTTCATCAAACCGCTCGCCAAAAGAAAAGTGATGTGTGAGGCTGCATCCGCTTTCTCTTTTCATCAGCCAAATACTTTTGTTGAGGGTTTGATGAGCATGTAAGTCGCTGTTATTTTTTATGTTTACATATACTTTCATCATTTCATCAAAATATCAGAGTGTTTCCAACTGCACTTTGCTTACCGTATAGTAGCGTCCAATCCGTCTGACAGGTGAATAGTGACATTCGTGGTTGTAATCGTATTGGTAGGTGGTGTAAGAAAGCGAATTGGATACAGGAGCCGGCTTCCAGCATTCCTGCACCACTTTCCGAACCTGCGACTTCTCCACCTTGACTTGCGAGCAGACAAGCAACGGGATAATGTCATTGAGGCAAAAAGAAACAGAACTGATACCCGTGCTTGCCATGATGTCGAGCAGCAGTTCCGCCATCTCTATCTCCAAACGGTTGCGGTTGCTTCGGATAATCTTCCGCAAGGCATCTGTTTCCAGCTGCTTCGGGTTGAACCACATGCGGCTTTCTTTCTCGGTGGAGAGTTGCCTGTGTTGCAGGAAATGGAGAAAAGCTGGGATTTCCGCTTTCAGCTTTTGCAGGAAGTCTGTATCGTCATTCTTGAGCGGCACAATTTTCCGCACCCAATAGCGTGTCTCGCCAATGTCAATGATGACGGGCAGATGCTCGTTGTTGGAACACAACACGAACTTTGCGAAGAAGCCTATCTCGTCACGGTCTTTTCCTTTCGCCTCTACCTTGTAGGAAAGCGTGGTACTGAGATTCTTCAAACGCTCGCTGTCCTCACGGCGGTTGAGCAATACCTCGTCCACCATGATGAGCAGCTTGCCAGCCCAGTCGGAATTGAACTGGCTGCGGAAGTCCTCGTTGGTATTGAACGTCACGTTGTTTTGGAATACGGCTTTCAGGAAGTTCAGGAACGTACTTTTGCCCGTATTCCGTTCTTCGGACACGAGCAGGAGGATGGGGAGTTTCTGAACGGGATAGAGGTAGAGCAGCTGCAAGTAGTCCATGCCCAACTCGTACTGTTCGCCGAAGATGTGTTCCACCAACGAGCGGATGCAGGGAAAGTCGCCCTCCTGCGGCTGGTGGTTTATCGGCTCGTAGAGGTTGAGGAACTTGCCGACAACGGGCTGGTAGCCCACATGGTCGGGTACGGTGCAGAAGCCGTCATACTTCGGGACACTTGCCATGTAATCCTTGCCGTAGTCCTGCCGCAGGGTCTCGGAGTTCCATGCGATGCGCTTTCTCACATAGCCGCCGTCAATGCGGGGCTGGTCCACAATCTTGTAAAGCGTTGTGCCTACTCGGATGAATGTTTCTTTCTTTTCCATGTTTCAAATATAGGTTTTAGTGCCGCCGACACCCTGTCGGCAGGCGGATTAAACATGGCTGCAAAGCTACGGCATGACGGTTAAAACCTTGATACGTAAAACTATGCAGAACGGCGCAAAAGAAACCGACAAACAAGAAAATGCAGCGAAACGGGCAATGCCAGCCATCAAAAGGTGAAAAGAAAAAGCCCGAAGAAGCAAAACCGCACTTCTTCGGACTGATATGATAGTGGTATGGATGTGTAACCACACAGGCGTATTGACGAATGGATATATTGACGAATAATCGCACCCATTAACATTTACATGGCTGTCTGTCGCTTAACGAAAGCCACAGCATTTGTCTGTCTTTTCGCAAGCACATCCTTTCCAAAAGGGCATTGCGCACCCTTGCGGCATTGGGTGTGTTGATATGGAAGGCAAGTGCAACGACCATTGGCAGGGCATACGCTTCCGCATAATAGCCATTAGGCAGCCTGATACGCGTTTCCACCTCGCAAGATTTCAACACTCCGCTCTTATACACGGATCGGACGGTGGCACGGAGTGTAGGAACGATTACATTGAAAAGTTCCACCAGTTCCATTTCGCTCATCCATACGCTGGCGGCATCGGACGGTACAGCAACCCTGCCGTACTCGTCCATCGTGATTGTTGTCCGTTTCATACCCTGTGCGTTTATATGGCGAAACGTCCGCTTACCTTGCTCTCGAAATCGGATATGTCGTTTTCAAGTTTTTTGTTCGTCACTTTCGCGTAAATTTGCGTGGTGGTGATATTGGTATGTCCTAAAATCTTGCTCACGCTCTCTATCGGCATACCGTAATTCAATGCCAAAACAGCGAATGAATGGCGGCTCAGATGGAATGAAACCGTCTTTTCTATACCGCATCTTTTAGCTATTTTCTTGATGCGCTTGTTCACCATGTCAAGCGAGCCGATATTGAACAGCCGCTTGTCAGTCCTGAACGCTTCATGCCGCTTGATAATCTGCATCGGGATGTCCATCAACTTGATTTGGAACGGTACGCCCGTCTTTTGGCGTTTCGACACAATCCACGATGCACCATTCATTTCAATGATGTTGTCGGTGGTCAGGTTCTTGATGTCCGTGAACGAGATTCCCGTCCAACAACCGAACAGGAACAGGTCTCTTGCCAATGCAAAGTTGGGATTGTCCAGCTTGATTGCACTTAACGCCTGAATTTCATCCTCCGTGAGAAAGCCACGCTCCTTGTGGTCAGGGTCAAGATGGTACATCGCAAACGGGTTTCTCGCTATCTTCCCGTTATAGTGGGCTGCGGTGACGATGTGTTTCAACGGTATGGAGTATACACACACGGATGATTGTTCCAGCCCGACTTCGTTGCGCAGGTACAGGCAGTAGTCACGGATGAAGTCCTCGGTCAGTTCGTTCATCGCTATGTCCGTCCGCTTGTATTTCTTCTTGATAAACTCCGCAACATATCTCCTGACAATGACATATTTCAGATATGTGCGTTTGGAACGGTCTTTGCCCACCCGTTTGGCGAATGCCTCGTTCTCCTTATCAAAGGCACGCAACAATGTTTCATACTCCGTGCCTACACCTTGATAGGCATTGCGTACCATTTCTGCCGTGACAAACGCCTCACGGTCGGAAAGCCGCTGGTAGTGCTTCGTTATCTGCGCCTTGATGTTGTCAAGGGCATAATTGACCGCCACCGCCTCTCGGCTCTTGCCTTTCGCCCTGTTGCCTTTGGCATCCCAAAGTTCTTTTGAGATGCTCTGTTTGCAACTGAACTGTGCGATAGTCCCGTTGATTGTAACCCGTCCCATGATGGGGACAAATCCGTTCTTCTCTTTGCTTCCGTTTACATAAAAAACGGTCTTGAATGTACTCCTCATAATCCTTGCTTTTTGTTTGGTGCAAAATTAGTTTACGGGAGTTGTAAAGGCAGAATGTAAACCTACGCAGAACGCAGAAATAGAGACCGTTAGTGTTAAATGTGCATCAGGTGTCGGGTAATGATTTGGAAGTGCATCTATTTCTGCAATCTGCCTAAATCCGTTTTCCCGACCTTATGCCAATTTGTTCCATCCAAAGTCAAACTCTCTGACTGTCAGCGAGAATACTCAAATTTGCTTTATTCTGCGTTTTATCCTATTATTTTGTCGAAAAATTAGATACTTTTGTCATCCAGTACGATTTTTTTCGGCATTACTTGCCGCATGCTACAGCAACCTTACGTCTTATCAGTCTGCGCATGGGGATACGGGCACATGTGAAAGCCCCTAGTGAGCTTGCGGTAAATACGATACCCGTAGAAAGCATGATGTCGCCGATACCCACCAACGGAGAAACAATGCCGCCAAAAGCAAAGCCTAACGCACCCAATACCGCGGATGCCGTTCCGGCATGTTGGCGTTCGGCGTTCATGGCTAAGGTGTTGGACGATGTGAATGTCAGCCCCAGCATCACCAACAGGCAGAGCAACAATGTTTCGTAAATCCAAAAGCTGCACGAGGAACCCATCGCTGCCAGCAGGAGGATGGAAACGGCCAGCATGCCCTGGCTTCCGCGATAGAGTACCAGCTCCGGATGGCGGAACCTGACAGATAATGCCGCCGAGAAGACAATTGCCAGCGCATTGGCGCCGAAGCATACGCTGAACGTCATCGGCGAGAAGCCATAATGTTCTTGCATGATAAACGGGGCGGACGATATGTTGGCGAATAACACGCCCTGGGCAAACCCGAACTGCAGGATGTAGCATAAGTACTGGCGGTTATGCAAGACCGCGCCGAAACCGCGGAACACATCTGCCCAGTCTGTTTTTCTCCGGTTAGCTGCCGGAAGTGACTCGGTCAGGTGGAAGCTGCCTGCCAGAAGCAGGATGCCTATGCAGAACAAGCACCAGAAAATGCCTTGCCAGCCGATGCTTTCCGCCAGCATCCCTCCTCCCATCGGAGCAGCTACCGGAGCCACTCCGTTGATGGCGCCTATGATGCCTAACATCTTTGCCAGTTCGCGTCCGGCATATTTGTCGGCGGCTATCGAGCGCGATATCACAATCCCGCTTGCCCCGGCTATCCCCTGCACCAGCCGCCAGCCTACAAACTGCAGGGCGGTCTGCGAATATACGCATCCCAGCGTAGAAACCAGGAACAGAAACATGCCGGCAATCAGCAACGGGCGTCTCCCGTACTTGTCGCTCAGCGGTCCGAAGAACAATTGCCCCGCCGCCAGGCCTATCATGCTGGCGGTCAAGCCCAGTTGGACCATCGAAGAAGATGTGTGAAAAAAATCTGCCATCTCGGGGAAAGTAGGCAGATACATATCGGTGACAAACGGCCCGAAGGCGGTAAGCATACCCAAAAAGATTAAAATAAATACACGTGAGTTTTGTCTAGCCATAAATTATCCTTTCTTTTACCGCTGCAAAAGTACCAAAAATGTCGCGTGTACCTCTCTTGTTTGTCACACCCTTTGGCATAAAAAAACATTCTATAACAATATGAGGGGAACGGGCTTTCCCAAGCATGCAGAGGACACAGAACTCCGAGGCTTGTGCGAAGCCTTGGAATTCTGTGTGCCCTTAAAACCAATTCTCCTTGTCAGCTATCAATGATTGTAAGCCGACTCGCCGTGTTCGTAGATGTCAAGCCCTTCTTCTTCTACGCGCTTGTCTACGCGGAGCCCGATGGTAGAGTCTACTATCTTGAACAGGATGAAGGTAATGACCGCGCTGAACACGATAGATACCACGGTTGCTACAATCTGAACCCAAAGCTGGTGCCAGTCGCCGTAGAGAGCGCCTTGAACGCCGTCTTCGCCCGAGATGAAGCGGGTAGCGAATACGCCGGTCAGGATAGAACCGATGATACCGCCTATGCCGTGTACGCCGAACGCATCGAGTGCATCGTCATACTTGAATTTCGGCTTGACCGCAGCTACCATGAAGAAGCATACTATCGGCGTGATGATACCGATGCAGAACGCGCCCAGCAGGTCTACCGTGCCTGCCGCCGGAGTGATTGCCACCAGTCCGGCTACGGCTCCCGTACAGGCGCCGATGGTGGTGGGTTTCTTGTTGCAGAGCCAGTCGATGACCATCCACGTGATAGCCGCCATAGCCGTTGCCACATGGGTTACGAGGAAGGCGTTTGCGGCAAGCCCGTCGGCGGCAAGCCCGCTTCCGGCATTGAAGCCGAACCATCCCAGCCACAGGAACGAAGTGCCCATAAAGACGAAGGTCACGTTATGCGGCGTAATGGGATGCCCTACCTTATAGTCCATGCGCTTGCCCAGCATAATCGCCATGATTAATGCCGAAATCCCGGCATTGATGTGCACCACCGTACCTCCGGCAAAGTCGATGGCTCCCATTTGCTGCAGAAAGCCTCCGCCCCATACCCAGTGTGCCATCGGGAAGTAGGCAAGGATTACCCACAACGTGATGAACACGATATAGCCCGAAAACTTGATACGTTCGGCAAAGGCACCCAATATCAGCGCGGGGGTGATGATGGCAAACATGCACTGGAACATCACGAATACCAGTTCGGGAATGTTGCCCGCGGTCAGCGTATCCAGGGTGATGCCGTGGAGGAACGCCTTGTCGAATCCGCCTATCACACACGCCAGCGGGTTTCCTGACTCGGCAAAGCTGGTATCGAACGCCCAGCTATACCCGAAGGCTATCCATAAGATGCTGACCACGCCTACGATGAAGAGGGTTTGCATAATGACACTCAATACATTCTTCTGGCGCACCAAGCCGCCATAGAACAGGGCAATGCCCGGAATGCTCATCAATAACACTAAGATGGAAGAGGTCAGAATCCACGCTGTATTGCCCGAATCGAGCGCGGGCATATCCGCTCCGCTTGCCTCCTGTGCCAGCAGGGAAGGCGTGGAAATCAAAAGCATAAGAATCGCCGCGGCATACCTCATCCAGCATCTGCCGCCTTTTGTATATGTATCCATAATAAAATCTCGTTTAGATATTGTATTTGTATGACTTATGTGGCTTATTTCTCTTGTTCGGCGTTATAGAGCGCAATGTCCCCCCGTTCGCCGGTACGGATGCGGATGGCGTCCTCTACCGGGATGACGAAGATGCGCCCGTCGCCTATCTCGCCCGTCTGGGCGGCTTTCAGTATCGCCTGGATGGTTTTCTCTACATTCTTTTCGCGCACCACGATGGAGAGCAGGATGCGCTCTATCGAGCTTGTGTCGTACACCACGCCGCGGTAAATGCGGCCTTCGCGGGTCTTTCCTACGCCCCGCACGTCGTAATAGGAGAACCACTCGATGTCAGCATCCAGCAATGCTTGTTTCACATCGTCGAACCGTGTTCTCCGGATAATCGCTTCAATCTTTTTCATCTTGTATTTGTATTTTGTAGTTAGTACTTTGCCAGAAATGTTATCCCTCAATCTTTTACCTCTCGTTTATCCTATCAAAAACTTAAGCCTGCCACGAAATAGGCGCCTTCTGTTGCCGGGTTCCATATCGCCTGCGCAAAGACGGGCAGGGTCCACGAATCGGTGATTTTCAGTTCCTTGGTGGCTTTAATGCCTACCTCGCTCACGGCAAATCCGTTCTTGCCTCCGTTATAGAAATCGTTCTCCCAGGGCGTGGCTCCTACCGTGGCTTCCCAGTCAAGCCCGCCCAGACGGAAAGGAGCCGAAAGGGCGATGTATGAGGCATACGCACGGTCGCCGTCCGAATTATACCCTACATTGCCGGCGAAATTGGTGTACCAGTTTACGGCAAGCACGCCGAAATCATATCCCACTTGCGCCTCGAACGTGTGGTTCGTGTCGTGTGCTCCGTAATGGAAATACGCCGGCCCGTTGTTGAACCAATAGTCCGTTACAGATACGCTGAACCCGCCGATGCCATACCCCAGCGTAAGGTCGAACTCTTTCGTATCTGACTTCTCGAACCCTACCGACCCCCAAGCCGAGAGCGAGAACCCTTTGTAGGCGATGGAGAGCGAGGGTTGGATGCTGACATTCCCCAAATCTTGCCCGCGCCAGATATATCCGCTCACCAGGTCGGCTCCCACACTTGCTTCCACTTTGTCTTGTGCCATCAGCACTGCTGGAGATAGTATTGCAACTGCAATCCATGCTCCTCCTTTTTTAAGTAATCCTTTCATAGTTTCCTGATTTAATCATTCATACCATTTAAACTAACACATTTACAGTTGTTATCCCGGATAAACATCTTTTTGTTTTATTACACTGCAAATTTATGTCTTTTTGTTTTTGTTTTAAGCTGAATGAGTGCACTTTTTAAGCATAATAGCTTGTTGTGTTTTAAATTGAAAGGATTTTCTATATAATGTGTTGCAAAATGAAAAATATTTTGATGAATTGTGGACGAAATGAAATCAAATAAAGATTTAATGTAAGTAAAAAGATTCAGTATTCCTTGTTTTGTTTTCTTTTTGTTTCTTGTGGGTGAGATTTTGTGTGCAAAAAGAAATGTCAGAAACTGTTTTGAATTTATTGTGTACTGATTTGGAATATGTTTTTGAGAACCCTTCCCGACCTTCCATTATGGGGGGAGGCTGGGAAGGGATGTAATGAGGAAGATAGCGGGTTGTTTGTTTTTTACCTGTTTCCCATATTTATTCGTCGGTAAGTTTCCGGGTCATCATGAGCTATCCCTTCTTCGTCCAATTCGTCAAGAATCATTGTGTCGGATGTTAATTCAACAATTAGAAAAGCTTCCTCATAATTACCGTATTCGTCTGTCCATGAAATATACAAACGGTCTCCATTTAGATAGTAAGTGCCATACTCATCTTCAGAAACAACCTGTCCATCGCTCATAAATATCCATATGCGGGAAGTATGAATTTCAGATTGCCATGCGCCTACAATCGAACTTTCAAGGTCATTATCATCATCCGAGCAGCTTACTGCCATCAATGCCATAACAGTAAATAGCCAAAATAATCGAATTGTTTTCATAAGTATTAAGATTAAAGAAGGTGTGCCGAAATAGGATTTGGCACACCTTACTCTTTGTTTGGTTTATATATCAGAAGTTTAGTCCCAATGTAATGGAAGTGGTTGCGAATTTTGTTTTTTCGGCTATCTCGTTGAAGTCGGTTCCATATTCTACTCCTACATGTAGTACACGGTAATCAAATCCTACACCAAGATGCCAGCCGGCTTGGAAGCGTCCCCAAGCTTCATCGCCCATATCGTCATCATCGAACAGGTTAATATCTTCCGAATCTGTTTCGTCGTTATAAGTTACTTCGGCTTTATTCTTGCCAAGGAGATTTATGCGGAAGTCTAATCCGAAGTAAGGGCTGATGGAAAAGTCGTCTGTGATGTTGAACCGATACAATAAATTTACAGGGATATTCAAAGAAAGCATTGTGACTTTATTTGAATAGCTGGCTTCATATCCGCCATAAGAATCAGATTCTTCGTCCTTATAGCTTCTGTACTGAACGCCTGCACCTACCTCCATGTACAAGGGTAACTTTTGGGTAAGCCCGAAGCCTCTTAACCAACCAACGGTCAATCCTTTGAATTTTATATCATCCGCATCGTCATAATCAAATTTCAACTTTGAAGGATTGTACGATACATAGATGCGATTCCATCCGCTAGTCTTTACGGAAGTGACATCAAATGAACTGCTGTTTGATGTGCTACTGGATGTGCCTGAATTAACGAACTGTGCAGAAGCACTGGTTGCCAAGCCTATAAAAGCCAACAACACAAATAACTTAAACTTTTTCATGATACATAAATTTAAAAGGTATTAGTAATTAAAGTTCATTCGCCAGATATTGGCTGTACCTGAGGTACTTCCACGTTGGGAGATAAAATAGATGTATTTCCCGTCTCTGCTCCATACGGGGCTGAGGTCATCGGCGGCATGGTAGGTGAGTTGTGTCATGTCCGTGCCGTCTGTTCTTGCTACAAATATGTCGGTATTCAAATAAGTGAATGTCCCTGATGTTATTTTGCTGCTTCCTACAAACAACAGCCATTTCCCATCGGGTGAAATTATTGGAGAAGTGAAACTTCGTTCGGGGTCAGAGATAATGCATTCCTCTGTGCCTGTATGATAATTTATTTTCCATATTTCGCTTTTTCCTGCTGCATTGGGACGGGTACATACAAATGCTTGTTCTGATTTTACAGGATACGGATTCATGCCACTGGTGAATGTTGAAAGGAAATTGTTTTGTACATTATAACTCCAGATACTGACACTTTTCAGCTCTTGTCTGGCAAAGAATATTTGTGTCATGTTTGTTGAATAAACGGGGGAATAATCTTGACTTCCACTGGTGATTTGCCGACACACATATCCCTCTTTGGCATCGGTGCGGAATATCTGGTTTGTTCCCCCGCGAGTTTCTGAAAAACAAATGTATTTTCCATCGGGTGAATAAGAAAAGTCCAGCACAGCCGAACGATTGGTTCGTTGTACAGAACCTCCTTGTTTGTTTAAATCTTTTATAAAGATGTTGGTCGTGTTGTTGCGTGCTGAAAGATAGGCGATATGTTGTCCGTCGGTTGAAGTGTCTAATATGCGATTGGAGAGCCAGTCAATGCGTTTGTTCCCGTTCCGTTTTACGATGGGCATACATACACAATCGGCATCTGATGTGATACGGATGAATTGGTTACTGGATTCTTCTGGAACTGAAACTACGGAGTAGTCTACTTGTTGTGCTTGGATATATCCGCCGAATCCGGTGAAAATGCATATGCCTGTCAATATAATTTGCTTTACTTTGTTGTTCATATTTTGTGTGTTTGACTGTTTAGATATACAAAGAAAAAAATATATATTAACAAAATGAAGTAAAAGTGTCCCCAATAAGTGTATATGTTTATATATTGGGGACATTTTACTTTAATTCATTCGAATAGCAGGCAAAGAAATCGTGCTTTAATAAAATGGAAATGCGCAATAACAAATCAGTGTCGATGGATTTCTTGTCGTATATTTTGTATACATTTGTTCTGCAATACGACAATTCTCTGGCCAGCCAAGATACTGTTTTTCCTTGTTTGTCCATTTCTTGTTTGATGAGTTGACCGATATGCATTGTTTTCATATATAATTAAGGTATAACAAAAATATAGGTAAACATTAAAAAAGATATGGGAATCTGTTTTCCGGTTTGTCTTGTTTCTTGAGAGTTTGCGTTATTCCCTTAGGAAAAGACAAGTATGAATGTCTTCATTCCGGAAAGATTGACATATCTTCATTTTGTTATCTTTTATCAGTTATGTTTTGCAATTATACTCTGCGCGGTATGGATTTGTGCATTTTTGTTGATGTTGTCACAGAACACAAGGGCTCACAGGCAACACTGCAAAGACAATTCCTTTTTTGTTTTTACAATATTCAGGAAGTAAAAGATAAACGCATGAAAAATATCTTTCTTTACATGTAATACCGTCTGCCATTATTCATAGTAATTGGTTAGACATAACAAAGATATAAGTAATCATGGAAAATTCAAAATTTTCATACATGCAATTTGTCAAAAACGGAATTTTTTTCATACATTTTTCCTATATGCTGGAGGAAATGTATGATAAGATGGTGTGCTGAAATAGGATTGAACTATCAAAAAGTATGTCTGGAGGCGCATAGCGAAGGATTTCGTATGCATCGGTTTATGTTTTCGAAATCCTTCACTGTGCTGGCAGTGATAAAATGAAAGCAGACTTTTATTTTGGTGCGGTTTCATGTCAGTAGTTCGGTTTCAGGTCCTACTTGGTTGTTCGTGGGTCTCGCGTTTCCATTGTTCTATCGGCATGCTATAGAGCCAGGAGGTTTTCTCCTCTTTGCGTTCTACGAAATAGACGTACGAGATATCGTTTTCCACAATATGGATGTTGTCGTTGGGCGTCACTACAAGGAGTTGGAGATGGAGTTGCTTGCACAGGGTGATGAGGTAGCGTGCCTTGTCTTCGTCCTGTGCCTTGAATGCCTCGTCGATTGCCACGAACCGGAACGAATCACTTTGCAATCCACTTTTGGTAAGTCCGAACTGGTAGGCAATGGCGGAACCGAGGATGGTATACGTCAGCTGCGCTTTTTCTCCTCCCGAAAGGTGTCCCATATTCTCATAGGTGGTTTCCTTGTGTCCGTTCTGGCGGTTGAATTCTTCTGCTTTGTAGGTGAACCAGAAGCGTACGTCCATAACTTTGGCTCGCCATTCCTCGTCTGCCAGACGGCTCATAAACGGTTCTACGTGTTCGTAGAAGTGTATTCGCCTGCCGTCGGATGTGGCATTGATTTTCTGTACATTCGGAACCGCTTCGTCCATAAGCCGTCTGAACTCGCTGGCTTCTTCACTGATTTGTGTAAGGGCGGTGAGCTGGATGTAGGTAACGGGACGCATCCGGTAATCGATGGCTTTCAACGAGTCATTGAGCATATCGATGTTGCTCTTGATGGTATGCATCCAGTTGATGAAGAACATCCGGAACTCGCCCACTTTATCGGTGAGTGTCTTTTGCAGATAGCCGTCGAATTGCTTTTCGTACTTGGGCAGGTTTTCTTTTTCCAGCCTTTCCAGCATTTGCCGGTAGGCGTCTATCAGTTCGATATGAGTGGCATCAGGCAAAGTGTCTACATCGGCACGCCAGTCTTTAAAACGGGTGAGGATATCCTCATCGGGATGCTTGAAGGCGGTAATTTTCACTTTTGCCTCGTCTTCGTATCCGCGTTTTTCCGTTTCCAGTTTTTTGCGCTCACGCTCGTTCTTTGCCTGGAACTTGCCGCGCTCTTGTTTCAATTGGTCGTAAGAAAGTTCGCACAAGTAGGCATAATTCTTTTCGAAATCAGTGAAGAGTAATGACCGGATGGACGAAATTACCCGTTGGTTTTCGTCTATTTCCCGTTGCAACTGTTCGATGCGGTATTCGGCATGAATCATTTTCCGGGTGTGTTCCGGAATGTCAGTCACCGAGAGGCGGTGCTGTTCTTCGTGTACATTTTCCAGTTGTGTCTGGAGGGTGTGCAGATGGTCATTCCCTTTTTCCAAGGCTTCTTTTTCTTCCTGTTTGCGTTGGATTTCGCCTACGAAGCTTTGCCAGTCTATTTTCTTGAAGTCAGGGAATAAGTCTACCAATCGGCGGTGCAAGGCACACCGGGCTTCTCCTTCTGCAGCTTCTTGCCGGATGCGGTCTATCTCTCGTGCAAGCGTGGCGTCCTGTTCCTGAAGTTGGAGCAATTCTTGTTGCAAGAGACGTATCTTTTCTTTATTCTCCCAGCCCAGAACAAAATTCTCACGGCGCAAGATGTGTGGACGATCGTCTTTCTCGTGGCGTTCGCCGGCAAATTTGACCAGTCCTTCGCGGGTAACCACTTTTTCTCGGTAACGCTCGAATGCGGACAGTGTATCGGCACATGTGTAGTTGTATTTTTCCAGAATCATGTCGCGCACCCATTCTTCGTATTCGCTATCGGGACGGATTTCAATTTTGTCGATGACTTGTCCTTCTTCGCCAGCGGAAAGCTGGTACGTCTGCATACCGGCAAGCAAACCTGAGGGCGTATAGCGGTAGAACATCACCCGTCCTTTCAAGTTGGTGGTATTTACGTATTCGTTGACCTGATGGTAATATTTGTCGGGCACAATAAGGTGGAGTGCGAAGTGGTGCAGGATTTTTTCCAGTGCTATTTCCCATTCTTTTTCGTCTTCAGCCACCCGGCATAATTCGCCAACGAAAGGAATTTCTTCTTTCGAAGCTCCTGTATGCGCTAAAATGGCGTCACGGATTTCGGTTTCGCGTAAGGGAATGTTGTTCTTGTTTTTCTGGAGCATTTCTACTGTGTGTACCAGCTCTTCTACCTGCTGTGCCAGTTTTTTTTGTTCATTTTCTGTCTGGACTTGTTTTCGGATACATGTTTCCTTGGTTTCCGTCCATTCTTCAATCTGTTGTGCAGCCTGGGCCCGCTGGGCGTTGAAGGTCTTTTCGTCGGGGTTGGGTGAGAACCCGGATTTGCTGGCAAGTTCGTTGTAAGTGTCCATTGATGCCATTCGCTCGTTGCGCACTTTTGAGAGGCGTTCGATGTCGGTTTCCAATTCTTTCAGTTTACGCCCGACTTCGTCTTTCTCGATGGCAAGCGAGAGTGTGCGTTCTTCCTGCTTCAGCTTTTCTTCACGCTGGCGCAGGTGTGCGATTTCGGTTTCCAGTTTTTCTTTTTCCTTCATTGCCACATCGAGTTTCTCCTTGGCAAGGTCTATCAGTTGTTTGGCAAACCAATAGACAGCTGTGTCTTTGTCGGTCATCAGCTGGTGAAGCCGTTCGTCGGCACTTTCTATTTGGGATGCCAGGCTGGCTATCGGCTGGAGCATCTCTATTTGGGTGCGTGCTTTCTCAATGTTGACTTTGGCGTCTATCAGGGTAGTAAAACTATCTTTCAGTTGTAGGTACTGGGCTTCGGCATCGTGTTCTTCCAGCATATTGATGCGGATAAATTCATCGAGGTCGTCAAGCACTTTCACGCCCACAATCTGGTTGAACAGGCTCAGTGCCTTGACCGAACGCATACCGAACAGTTGGGTGATGCGCTCGGCATAGCCTACTGGTCCGTCGAAGAACTCAACCAGCGTGCGTGCTCCTTTGTAGGATGCCTCCAGCCTGCGCCGCCATACACCTTTGCCATCGAAGGGCTGAAAGTCTTTTTGTATTTCCAGGGGGACATGGGCAAGCCCGAAACTACGTCTCAGTTCTCCACCCGAGAACCAGCGCACCTGGAAGATGGTAACTACCCGCTGGTCTGTATTCGAAAACGAGGCGAGCAGCACCGAGTAGGCACTTTTGTCACGCAAGGCTTGCGTGGTGACTCCCCGTTCACCTTCTTTCTGTATATTACCGTAATGTCCCAGTACATAGGTTTCTTCGGTACGGTTCCCTTTCTTTTCCACGCCCGAAGACTGATTATAGAAACGGTCTTTCTTAGCTGGCACCAGTAAAGTGAGCAACGCATCGATGATGGTGCTTTTGCCCGAAGCATTGGCTCCGGTAAGCAAGGCATTGTTGCCTTGTGGGGCAAGTCGGAAGATGCGTTCGTGGAATGTGCCCCAGTTATAGATTTCCATATAGTCGAGGCGGAACCCCGCCGTATCCGAAGATGTACTAAACAGATTCAACATAGCTTTCGAGTTTCTTTTTAAATTCTACCAATTGGTCGAGTGTGACCTTTTCTTTGATAATGCGGTGGATTTGATAAAAGGTACGCCCTTCTTGCTCTCTTTCTATCAGGAATCCCAGTTGCACCATACGGGCGATGTACGAGTCAAGTTCGTTTAAGAGCTTGACACGGTTGAAGCGTTCGGGGAGGAATAGTTCGATGCGTTCTTTCAGTTCCTTGCCGGTGATGTAGCATGCGGTGGTATATAGCTCGTCAAGGTTGCTGTCGAATTCTTCGAGCACCTCGCGGAGGATGATGGCGAGCACTGAACATTCGAATCCCAGCGGCTTGCGGGGCACCAGTCCCAGGGTATTGCCACTCTCGTCGGTCATCTGTTTCAGGTAAGCGAATCCTTCGTCGCGTTTTACAATCAGTTCCAGCCCGATTTGTGAAATATATTTCTGGATTTCTGTCTGGTAATGTAACAGGTCGTTCCAGCATCGGTCGGTGGTATTTACCGGACCTTTCAACAGGCAGACCACTGCCCGTGCGTATGGGGAGATGTAAGATTCTAAGTTCATTCGTTTTTGAGTTTTAAGTTCTTGGGTTTTGGAGTTTGGGCTTACCACAGAGGAAATAATTGAAATACTCAGTGTCCTCTGTAAACATGCACTTCATCGCACGACAATGATTTCGGGAATAACAATTGCTTTGTGCTGTGTTTCGTCGAACGTTACGGTCTGTGTCCGCTCGGCATGGATGATATGCCGGAAATCGCGTATTACACTGATGTAGCCGAATAATTCCGACAAACCCTGCTGTAAGCCACCGTTTTCCTGGATGACATCGCCTAATGTAGTCTGACGCTTGTGTCGCAAGGCATGCTGAATGTGTTGTTTCAATGTGCGTCGGTCTATACGGTTTTGCACGAACAGGTTCTCTGCCGAATGGGCTTCGCTGATGTCCGAACTTGCCATTTCCAATGCTTGTCGATAGATGACTTCTACGTTTCGTTCCAAGGTGAGTTTCCGTTCCAGAGGCATATTGATATCAGGTAGTGTTTCTACTTCCAGCGATACATCGGGCGTGATGCCTTTTTGTGCCAATGCTAACAGGGACGACTGGATGTCGGTTATCACCCGTTGGATGGCAATGGTAGGTATCGTTCCGTTTTCGCAGATGATGCGGCTCAGTTTCTCTGCCATCTTGTCATTTGCCTGATATACTTTTTTCCCGGCGGAATAGAGGTATTGCTTCATATTTTTCAGGAAGGTGTCGTTCACCTCCAACCGCTTGTCGTCCAGCGTGTCGTAGAGGTGTTCCACCAGTTCATCCCATGTGTGTTGTAATGAAGGGGTCAGCAGGAAATCCCAAAAGGCATAAAAGCTTTTGCCTTGCGGACTCTGTTGTAGGTTTGCCAAGGCATCGAAGGTAAAGCCCAGGATGTCACCTTTTGAATATGCTCCGTCGGCATGTCGGCGGTAGATGTCCTTGGTAATGCTTTTAAAGTTTTCTTCTACCTCTTTGAAGTCGGAAAGCAATTCTTTTGCCGACTGGCTGATTTGCTTGAAGCGAGGCAATATCTGGTATTCCTCGAATATCTGTGCGTCACCTCCTGCACGGATGGACTGAATTTGGTGTTCTATCTCGCGCTTTTTCTCTTCCAGCATCCGTATGCGCTCTTCCTTGTCTTCGTTGGTAAACTCTACCAGTTCCTTCAGTTGTCCGAAGAGATTCATGAATTTCGATTCCGTGCCCACGAATTCCTCACGTTTCAGGCTCAGCAGCCAGTCGATGGTTTTGCTGGTATAGAGTGATAGCTCGTAAAATACTTCGCCTGTTTCTTCCTGATAGTTGCGCAAGAATCCTTTGTCGGTCCACCGTTGGATGTATTTGCCTGCCTTTTCCTCGAATGAATCGAATTCTGTGATGCCGCTTTCTTCGTCCTGTTCTAGTCGTACAGCGCTCAGGTAGTCGGCCAGTTGCATGCGTAAGGATTCGAAAGGCACGGCGGTCTGCCTATGATAAAACATTTTGAAAAGAAATAGGATAATCAGTTGCCGGTTGCGCAAGCGGAGCAGTTCCACGCAAGGCGAAGTTCGCAGGATTTCGGATAACACTTCAGTTTGTAACGCCATTCTTATTTTCAATTAGTGTGCAAAATTACAAACTTCTTGTGGAAATCAATAGCAGTGCTAGTGGAAAATTTTAAGGACTTCCGGAGAATATCCTATTCATATATCACCACAGAGGCCATGGGTAAAATGATTTCAGTGTGTCCTCTGTGGTGAATCGGTGTATCAGATACAGTTGAGGCAGGGTTATTCCGCCAGCGTGAAGTCGAGCTGCTTCTTCTCCAGGTTGGCGCGTGCCACCTTGATTTTCACCGGGTCGCCCAGGCTGAACTTGCGGTGATGGCGGCGTCCGATGAGGCAGTAGTTTTTCTCGTCGAACTCGTAGTAATCATCGCCCAGGTCGCGCATCGGCACCATGCCTTCGCACTTGTTCTCGTTGATTTCCACGTAAATGCCCCATTCGGTGACGCCCGAGATGACACCGTCGTACACGTTGCCGATGCGTTCGCCCATAAACTCTACTTGCTTGTACTTCACGGACGCGCGTTCGGCGCTTGCCGCGGTCTGCTCCATGGCAGAGCTGTGCTCGCACAATTCCTCGTACTTGTCGGCTTGGGCGGTGCGACCTCCGGCTTCGTAGCGGGTGAGAAGGCGGTGCACCATCAGGTCGGGATAGCGGCGGATGGGCGAGGTGAAGTGGGTGTAATAGTCGAACGCCAGCCCGTAGTGCCCGATGTTATGGATGGAGTAGCGGGCTTTCTGCATGGCGCGGAGCGATACCGTCTCGATGAGGTTCTGCTCTTTCTTGCCCGACACGTCGCTGAGCAGGCGGTTGAGCGAGCGCGACACTTCGGTCTTGCTTCCCCCCGTGCGTATCTTGTAGCCGAAGCGGGCGATGAACTGGTTCAGGTTTTCCAGCTTCATCGGGTCGGGCAGGTCGTGGATACGGTAGGGGAATACTTTCGGCTTCTTGTTTTTGGGCACTTTGCCGATGTGTTCCGCCACGGTGCGGTTTGCCAGCAGCATGAATTCCTCTATCAGCTTGTTGGCTTCTTTCGATTGTTTGAAGTACACGCTCAGCGGCTTGCCTTTTTCGTCGATTTCGAATTTCACTTCCACGCGGTCGAAGTCGATGGAACCTGCTGCCATGCGCCGTGCGCGGAGCTGCTGGGCGAGGCGGTTCAGTTCCAGTATTTCGTAGGTATAGTCGCCCGTTCCGGTCTCGATGATGGCTTGCGCCTCTTCGTAGGTGAAGCGGCGGTCCGACTTGATGACCGTGTGGCGGATGCGGTAATCCTTCACTTCGGCGTTGTCGTTGAGGGTGAAGATGACCGAGTAGGCGAGCTTTTCTTCATTGGGGCGGAGCGAGCAGATGAAGTTGCACAGGCGTTCGGGAAGCATCGGGATGGTGCGGTCGACCAGGTATACCGAGGTGGCGCGCTTCACGGCCTCCTTGTCGATGGCGCCGCCTTCCTTCACGTAGTGCGACACGTCGGCGATATGCACGCCCACTTCCCACAGCCCCGGCTTCAGTGGGCGGATGGAGAGGGCGTCGTCGAAGTCTTTCGCGTCCTTGGGGTCGATGGTGAAGGTGGTCACGGTGCGGAAGTCCTCACGCTCGGCATAGTCCTCGGGGGTGATTTCCGCCGAGAGCTTCTCCGCCGCGGCTTCCACCGATGCCGGATAGGTATAGGGCAGCCCGTATTCCGCCAGGATGGCATGCATCTCGGTATTGTTGTCGCCTGCCTTGCCCAGCACGTCCACTACTTCGCCGAAAGGATTCTTCGCCTCGTCGGGCCACTCGGTGATGCGCACCACCGCCTTGTCGCCGTTCTTTCCGCCTTTCAGCTTTTCCTTCGGGATGAAGATGTCGTTTGCCAGCGTACTCGATTCGGTGAGCAGGAAAGCGTAGTTCTTGGTCACTTTCAGCGTGCCTACGAAGGTGGTCTTGGCGTGTTCCAGGATTTCGATGACCTGCCCTTCGGGTTCTTTGCGCTTGCGGCGTGCACAAAGGCTCACTTTTACCCTGTCACCGTTCATGGCGTGTGCCGCGTTGCGTTCGGCGATGAAGATGGGTTCTCCTCCGTCATCGGGCGTAAACGAGTTCTTACCGTTGCTTTTGCGCTGGAAGATACCGGTCAGCACTTGTCCTTTATCGTTCAGTTTATATTGTCCGTCTTCGGTTTTGATGAGGAATCCGTCCTCAGCCATTTCTTGCAGGATATCCGTGCAGAGCATTTTCAAGGGGTGTGTAGTGAGTTTCAACCCCCTGAACAATTGTTTCAGCCCGAAGGCCTGTCCTGCCCGCAGTTGGAAATAACTGATGAGCAGTTCGGCGAGTTCTTTTTTCTTCATGCGTTTCCCGCCTTTTTTTTCTTTCTTCTTCTTAGCCATAGTCGGTAGTTTTTTTTCTTCCTACAAAGTAAAGAAAATAAATGGAATCTTGTTTGTTTTGAGGCATTTTTATTTAGATAGTCTTCAATCGTGGCAGATATTCATGAAGGCTAATTGTAATTGTAATGATTGTAACGGAGGCAGAAGCGTTACAATTGTTACAATTACAATTAATTGAAAACGGCTTTTTCTGTGTGTGGCATAAAAAGGAAGAGTGTATTGATTATTATAGTATATTATATATATTATAATATAATATATATAATATAAATTTTATGTTCACTTTTTCTCCTCCCATTGAAATCGCTAAAAAATAATTGTAATTGTAACAATTGTAACGCCTTTTGTGTAATCTGTGGTGAGAACTAAGCTCCGAAGTCTCCCCGCAACGTCCGCTTGATGCGCCGGATGGCTTTCGCCCAAAAGCCGTTGGTGCGGTGATAATAGCGGGCGAAGGCACGGCGGGCTTCTTGGTTCTCCGCGATGGGGGAAATAGGGACGACGGGGAGCGGATGCATCCACAGGTCGGAAGCATAGAGGCCTCCGCCTCCGCAATTCGTGCCCGTGCCGTCGAATCCGGTGTTCTGCACCAGCGATTTGCCCACGTTCAGCGAAAGGATACCGGCGAGGAACAGGCTGGCGTTCCAGCGTATTGCCCACGAATTGTTCTTGCCGGCTATCTGGCGGCGCAGCATGCGGGTGAAGGGATAATTCCCGTTGAAATCAAAGGTGTGGGTCAGGCGGCGTTCTTCCAGCTGGGCGAGCAAGGCTTTCCCGTCGGGATTGAAATGCCGCCAGGCACGTGCCCACGTTGCCCAGCCCCAGCTTCCGGTCCACTTGATAAGGAAGGTGTCGGGCAGCGAAGGGTCTTTCGTGAAGTCGCACGCCTGGATATGTCCTACCCGCTCTTCGTCCTTGTACGTTTCCAGCGCATCGTTCATAAAGCGCAGGAAGTAGGGCGACACCACCAGGTCGTCTTCCAGCACAATCACACGCCCGTAGGCATTGACCTGCGTGCTTACGCCATCGATGATGTTGCGGGCAAGACCCCAGTTCTCGGAGCGTTCGATAAGTGTAACCTGTTTAAAGCCTCCGATGCTCCGGATGTACCGGCGCACTTCGTCCACATTCGGACGGTCTGCCTCGTTTCGGGCTTGGTCGGCATAGATAAAGAGGCGGCTCTCTATTGCCTCAGCATTGGTTTGCAAAGATTCGATAACCCGGCGTGTATGTTCGGGGCGGTTGTAGACGAAAAGGAGAATCGGAGCGTACATGCTTTAATGAATAATTAATAGTTAATAATTAATAGCGGGTTGTTTCATTCAAGTAAGAAGTGCGGCGCTTCCATGCGGGTTCGCCGGCGGATGCATATAACTTCGTGCGTCTTTCCACTTAGCTTCAAGGCAAGATGCAGATAGGTGCATCCGTCTTTCCACTTATGATGCATGAAGGCGAGCAGGCTTTTCTTCACGCAGGCAAGGACGCTATAGGCGAAAGCGTTTCCGAAAGTGCGGTTCAGGTTGGTGTATTCGGAGAGCAGATACACGTACTCGGTGCGGAAAAACACCTCACGGGTCATGGGGCGCGACTGGCGGTCATGGCAACCGAATGCCGTAGGTACGTAGCCCACTTTCAATCCGTGGCGGTGCAGGCGGTTCACGTAGTCCTTGTCTTCGCCATAATGGTAGAAGAGGGGCGAAAATCCGCCCAGCCTTTTCAGCGTGCGGACGGGGATGAACCAGAATGCCGCGTTGATGAAAGGGGCTTCTATCACGTCCTGGTCGTGCGGAATGCGTGCAGGGTCGGTCTGATGCACATAGCTGGCGAATCCATGGTCCAGCCGGTTGCCCGTTCCGTTCAAGTGTACAGGCGAGAGGATGCCGTATTCGGGATGCTTCTCTGCCTGGGCAGCCAGGAATCCGATGCTGTCCGGTGCCACCCATGCGTCTTGGTTCAGCAGGAATACGGCATCATAGCCTTCTTCCAGCGCAAGGCGCATGCCGATGTTGTTCGCCTGTCCGAAACCTAAGTTCTCTCCGTTGGCGATGAGGCGCACATGCGGGTAAGCGTTCCGGATGGTTTGCACGGTATCGTCTTGCGACTCGTTGTCGATAACCAGCACATCGGTGGGATAATCCGAGTGGGACAGGCTCTCCAGACAAGGTTTTATCCATCGGGTGAAGTTGTAAGATACAATGATAGTCAGTATTTTCATGGTTTTATTTTTATATTTTACAATTTACAATTTACGATTTACTATTTCTCCATGCGGCATTGTAAATAATGCCAATCAGGAGTTAAAAGGGAGTTATAGGTAGTTATCGCCCGCCAATGCGGGCTGGGAGTTAGATGCCAATACCTTTTGCACCGCTTTCAGAAGTAAAGCTATTGGCTTTTAACTCCTGAACGAAGTGATAACTCCTGTGAAACATAACTACGTTTAACTTCTGATTCGCATAAATAGTAAATAGTAAAATCGTAAATCAATCGAATCGCATCCGCAAGGTTGTCCACCGGTCGCGCAGACGCTTGACGAGGCTCACGGCAGGCACGCCCGTCCACGCTTTTGCCTTTTCCCAAAAGCGGGCCTCATCGCCCAGGCCTTTTTGCTTTTCGAGGAGCCGGAAGAGGCGGTACAGCCCCCGCTTTTTCTCGTAAGGCAGATGCCATACGGCAAGATGCTCGTCTCCGGGACGGACGTTGTTGAATTGCGGAGAAGTCCACATCCGCTTTACATAACGGTTTGCTATGGCATTGCGTAAGTCCAGCCGCTCGGCAAGCATGCTGAGCACGTGCGCTTCTTCGTTCAGTTTGGGAGCTTGGAGGCCGGCTCGGGCAAGGTTGAATGCCCAAAGTTCAGGATATGCCTCATTGATACGGTAGACGTTGTCGCCTCTCAGCCCGATGAATTCCCCTCCGTAGTAAGCAAGTGGCAAACGGGGAGGTTTGCTGTAGCAGGCTTCGTAGAACGCTTCCATCTGCGGCAGGGTGATGCCGTTAATAGTAGCGGAACGGTCGGTGATAAACTCATAGAGTGCACTCCCATTGTTGCGGATTTCATCGAAAAGTGGGTCAAGCGGCATACGGCACAAACAATCAGCATCGCACACCAGCAACGTATCATCCGCCTGCATCCGTCCGTCCATCCCGCTAAGAATATCGTATAGATAGAATTGGTTCTGCCATGCTTCGTACCATCCCTTCGGCGGACGCCGTGTATAAGGAAGTGTGACGGTCTCCACGCTTAATTCATCGAACAATTCCAGCAGGAAACGGGGCAATCCTTCACGCTTCAGATTCGTGAAGAACAGCAGCCGTGCCGCAGGGTTATAGTGCCGGAAGGTGCGGAAGAAAGGCACCTGTATCTGCATATACACCGAGTGCACCAGTGCTGAGTCGCCCTTCTGCCCCATCTGCGGGTAGAAGCTCGCCTCGTCCGCCGATTCGCGGTAGAACCAAGTAGCTATGTAATCGGTCATAATTGAGTTGTCTTAAATTCACGTCCAAAGTTAGTTTTATTTTCCGATAATCCACCTTCGAAGCAGAGGAAAGTGTCTTCCGGTCCCCAAAAACCGTGTCCCGAAAACATCCGTGTGGATAAGTTGGCACATTCGGACGTATGCAATATGCCTCTACATGGGATGTTTGCGGTATTCTTTTTTATGATTGTAAAAAATCACGGCAGGTAATGCCTTATCCACTCGTTTACGTCGTAGGCGGCGCGGACGGTTTCGGGCACTTCGGCAAGGGGGCTTTCGATGAAGGCGCGGAGCTGTTCTTCCGGATCCTTGCCAAGGATAAAGACGTTTTGCGGACGGTAGAAGTCATAGCGTGCTATCTCCGGATTATCGGTCAAGAGCTTTTTGCCGTAGAAGAGGGCTTCGAGGGGGCGGCGCGTCAGGCCGGTCTGTCCCTTCTGGCTGATGTCAATAACGCAGCGCGTGCGGGCAAGGCGATCGAGGTACTGGGGATAGGTGAGCTTCTCCGCCGGCGTGCGGGGGATAACGAAATCGCACGTGAGGCCTTCGGCTTCAAGGCGTGTGCGGAGGCGTTGCAGCGTGCCGGCGCGGTCTTTGGGCAGGCCGCAGAAGAAGCAATCGGAGTCGATGTTGTCGGGCTGGTGTTCGGGATAACGGAAGTATTGTCCTGTACATGCCATTCCGTAGCGTTCCGCTTCGCAGGGGTCGAAGCTCGTCAGGCGGTATCCGAGGGCGCGGATGGCTTGCAGTTCTTCGGCAGGACGGCGGAAGGTGGTGCCGACAGGGTTGCAATAGTAAATGTAGCAGGGCACTCCCTCGGGCAGGTAAGGGCGGATGGCGCGGAGCACCCGCACGTTGCACGCTTCGTAAATCAAGATGGCATCGCCTGCCTCGGCATGGATAATCCGGTCGAAGTATTTCTTCGGGAACCAATAATATAAGATTCGCTTGGGCAAGGGGATGCGTCCGGCAAGCAGGCTTCGGGTGATTCCTTTGAACCGTCCGGAGGGATAGCGCAGGAAGTCGGGCAGCATCACGATGTGCTGCTTCACTTCGGGCTTCAAGCCTTCGAAGATTTCAAGCGGGGGGCTGACTACGTAAAGGGTGCTCATGGAGTATGTTGAAACGCAGATTAACGCGGATTTCCGCAGATTGTTTTTATTATATGAATTTCGCATTCCACCCAATGCCTTGTAGGGGCAGGGTCTGCCTGCCCGAAAACGTCTACGTGAATGCATACGGGCGGGCTAACCCCGCCCCTACAGGGAATGATTGCGGATATTCAAATTTTACTATTTGGTTTCGCCTTCGAAATGGTAAACTATTTTATCGGCGTAAGGAACCTGAAACGTTTCGTATTTCTCGCCGTTTACCCATAACTCTGCCGGGGCAATATTGAATGAAATATAATTCTTTTGATTATAATATTCATAACGACCGTCATAAAGCGAAGAAAAAACAATTCGGATGGTAGGCGGTGCTCCCAATCCACCGTAAATGATAGCATCTTCAGGATATAATCTAAAATTGGTATAAGTCTCACCTGTTGCATTTAAAAATTCATATCCGGCAGTAACCGTAATTTCGCCGATATCACACAGCCGTTGGGCTACGCTTTTATCCGAAACCATTTTGGCTATCGGCTCCAACGGCATAATAAACATCAGTGAATCGCGGGAGCGGGCTACGGTTTTTAAGGTATCAAGAGTCAGACTATCCTTACGGCAAATTACTTCTACTGTTCCGTAATAATCATCCTTCATATTAAAAAGGAACCGCTGGATTTCATCACGTGAAAAGAGGTCTTCGTCTTTGTTGCAACTCATAAAGCAGCAAAGGCTAAGGAGCATCGCTCCTACTAATAAGTATCTTGTTTTCATAATGGGTTGGTATTTTGATTGTTTCCGCAAATGTAGCAAAGTTCCGTTAGTTTGCAAACGGTTTACGCCCGTTTCTTCTTGAAGAGGTAATCGATGCATTCTTGCAGGATTTCGGCACGGGCGATCCTCATGACGAGGAAATAGCACCCTGCCGCTACAATGACTTTCGTAAGAAAAGTGACGGCGAGCGGGCCTCCTGCCATATAGGCACTCAGCCACCCTGCCGAGCAGGCAAGCAATGCGGAACAGAGAAAAGGAAGCAGGTCGAGTAGTAAGGCTTTTACTTTTAGTCCGATGAACCGCCGGGCAAAGCCTTGCCACACGAACAGCCATACGATGTTGAGGCACACGTTCACGACCACCATTGCGTAGATGCTTCCGCCCAGTTGTATTAATACTAAGACGGTGAGGAGCTGGAGCACGACCTGTGCGATGATATTTCCCATATAGATGTCCGATTTCCCCTGGCTGATGATGAGGCTGGAGAAGAGGGTGTTGAGGGGAACGAAGGCACCTCCGATGCAGAGCAATTGCATCAAGGGGATACTGCCTGTCCACTTTTCGCCTACGGTCAGGAGAATCAGCTCGTGTGTCACGATAGAGAGTCCGAACATCGCCGGAAAAGCAAGGAAGGCACAGAAGCGGAGTATCTTGCGGAATACGCGCAGGGAGCGTTCGCGGTCGTCGCTGATGCTTGCCAGTACAGGTTGTGCCACGCTGCCCATCATTCCTGTAATAAATTGATGCCCCGTGGCGTTCCATTTATTGGCTTGGTTATAATTGCCCACCGCCTGCGGGTTGAAGTATTTTCCCAGTATGACCGAAAGCAGGTTGTTGTTCAGCTGGTTGGCGATATTGGTGATGAGCAACTTGCTGCTGAAAGCGAAGAGCGGCTTCAGCGGGCGGAAATCAATCCGGAACGTAGGGCGCCACGGCGAGAAATACCAGCTGCATATTGTCACGACAATCAGGTATGTAAGGCTTTGTGTGGCGATGCCCCAGTAGGAAAATCCGTGGTAGGCAAGCGTGATGCCCAGACATCCCGATAGGATGTGGGCGATGATGCCCGAAAGTGCCTGCTGGCGTACTTTCAGATTGCGGAAAAGATAAGCTCCTTGCGCCGTGCCTAGGCTGGCAATGGGAATGGCAAGAAAGCAATAACGCGCCAATGGAACCAGTGCCGGTTCGTGATAGAAACGGGCTATCAGCGGGGCGCAGAAGAACAATACGAGGTAGGCACACACGCCGATGCCGAGACTACACCAGAATACGGCGTTATAGTCTTCGTGCCGGATGTGCTTTACATTTGCCAGTGCGGCACGGAAACCGCTTTCCTGCAATGAGTTCCCGATAAGGGTAAAGACGGTGAGCATCCCCACCATGCCGTACTCCGCCGGTCCGAGCATCCGCCCCAGGATGATGCCGAATACGAGCACAAGCAATTGCTGGGCACCGTTGTTAACGGCTCCCCAAAATAGTCCTTTCGCGGTCTTTTCCTTTAATGATTGTTCGGGCATATTGCAAGATTAAAAGATGAAACACAGATTAACGCAGATTAGCGCGGATTTTTATTTTTAGAATCTGCGAAAATCTGCGTTAATCTGCGTTTCAAGATAAAAAGATTACTTCACTTCGCTACCCGGCTTCACTTCGCGCAAGACGGAAGTGACCGCCAGTGAGCCGTCGAAGTTTTCGGCACTCAATATCATGCCTTCGCTCACTAAGCCGTTCTTGAACTGGCGCGGGGCGAGGTTGGCGATGAACAATACCTGCTTGCCCACCAATTCTTCGGGCTTGTAGTGCTGGGCGATGCCGCTCACGATGGTGCGGTTTTCCAGCCCGTCGGCTATCTTGAATTTCAAGAGTTTCTTCATCTTGGGCACTGCTTCGCATTCCAGCACCGTGCCTACGCGGATGTCCAGCTTGTCGAAGTCCTCGATGCTGACGGTCGGCTTCATAGGGTTTGCCTTGTAGGCAGCAGCTTCGTTTGCCTTCTTGGTGGCAAGCAACTTGTCCACTTGTGCCTGGATGACGTCGTCTTCTATCTTTTCGAAGAGCAGTTCCGCCTTGTTCAGGGCGTGTCCGGCTTCCAGCAGGTCGGTGCGTCCCAGTTGTTCCCAGCTGAAGGTTTCCATGTTCAGCATCTTGCGGAGCTTTTCGGAGCTGAAAGGCAAGAACGGTTCGAAGGCGATAGAAAGGTTTGCTACCAGTTGCAGGGCGATGTTGAGGATAGTTGCCACACGGTCCATATCCGTCTTTGCCAGCTTCCACGGTTCGGTATCGGCAAGGTATTTGTTGCCGATGCGGGCAAGGTTCATTGCCTCCTTCTGTGCATCGCGGAACTTGAATACGTCAAGCAGTTTCTCTACTTGTGCCTTCACGTCGGCAAATTCCTGCAGGGTTGCCCGGTCGTAATCGTTCAGTTCGCCGCAGGCGGGCACCTTGCCTTCAAAATATTTGTGGGTCAGCACGAGGGCACGGTTCACGAAGTTTCCGTATACGGCTACCAGTTCATTATTATTACGTGCCTGGAAGTCCTTCCATGTAAAGTCATTGTCCTTTGTTTCCGGAGCGTTGGCGGTGAGTACGTAGCGCAATACGTCCTGTTTGCCGGGGAAGTCTTGCAGGTATTCGTGGAGCCATACCGCCCAGTTGCGTGAGGTGGATATCTTGTCGCCTTCCAGATTCAGAAACTCGTTTGCCGGCACGTTGTCGGGCAGGATATAGCTGCCTTCCGCCTTCAGCATGGCGGGGAACACGATGCAGTGGAACACGATGTTGTCCTTTCCGATAAAGTGTACGAGGCGTGTTTCGGGGTCTTTCCACCATTTCTCCCACGAGTCGGGCAGCAATTCCTTGGTGTTCGAGATGTAGCCGATAGGTGCGTCAAACCATACGTAGAGCACCTTGCCTTCGGCTCCCTCTACCGGAACGGGGATACCCCAGTCGAGGTCACGGCTTACGGCACGCGGCTGAAGTCCCATGTCGAGCCACGACTTGCACTGGCCGTACACGTTGGGGCGCCATTCCTTGTGGTCTTCCAGAATCCACTGGCGCAGCCATGCTTCGTGCTTGTCGAGCGGCAGGTACCAGTGCTTGGTTTCCTTCATCACCGGCTGGCTTCCGCTGATGGCACTCTTCGGGTTGATAAGTTCGGTAGGCGAGAGCGTGGAACCGCACTTCTCGCACTGGTCGCCGTAAGCGCCCTCGGCGTGGCAACGCGGACATTCGCCCGTGATGTAGCGGTCGGCAAGGAAAGTCTTTGCTTCCTCGTCGTAGTATTGCATCGAGGTCTTTTCTACGAACTCGCCTTTGTCGTAAAGGGTACGGAAGAATGCCGATGCCGTGTCGTGGTGCACCTTCGAAGTGGTACGCCCGTACACATCGAACGAAATGCCGAACTCCTTGAACGAGTCGCGGATGAGCGTGTGATAGCGGTCCACGATGTCCTGCGGCGTGCATCCTTCCTTCTTGGCGCGGATGGTGATGGGCACGCCGTGCTCGTCCGAGCCTCCGATGAATAATACTTCTTCTTTCTTCAGGCGCAGGTAGCGCACGTAGATGTCGGCAGGCACATATACGCCCGCCAGGTGTCCGATGTGGACCGGCCCGTTGGCGTAAGGCAATGCCGAGGTGACAGTAGTCCGTTTGAATTTCTTTTCCATATAGCGTATGTTTTTTCTTTGATACTAAATAACTTTTGCAAAGATAGCGAATTTAAATGAAGAATGAAGAACGAAGAATGAAGAATCTTGCGGTTGCGCTTTTCCCTTCTTTTCCCTAAATTTGCAGAGACCAAAACCTTATGTGCGTATGAAACCGATGATATGTTTCTTATTGCTTGCCTTAGGAGCCTGCGGAGGACAGCAGAAGACAGGAACTCCGCTTGCGGCTGAAACCGATACGATACAGGTAAAGGAACCGGACAAAGAACCGATAATCTTGGAGCGTGAGACCGGAAAGCCGGTTTATGACATGATAGAAGGAGATACGGTCTACAGATATGCGGACAGCGGGCCGGAGTTTTCCATTCCTAAGCCTTACGGCTCGGAATATAATACGGGCTTGGAACACTACATACAGGAAGCCGTGAAGGACATCCACATCGGCGAAGGCATCTCTGTGGTCTATTTTGTGGTCAATAAAATGGGATTACCTTGTCACGTCACCCTTGCAAGGTCGGCAAAAGTATTTGCGCCTGATGCCCGTTCATACCGCCAAATGGATTCCATTGCTTGCGAGGTGGTCCGCAACCTGCCTTACTTCATCCCTGCCAGCCTTAACGGGGAGCCGGTCAACCATCTGATAGGAGTAGCGGTAAGGTTTAAATAAATGGGTAGTATTCAGATTATTTAAAAGGTTGTTATTATCTCCTTTTCTCAGCGCAGATAACTTCGTCTGGTGTAAGATTAATAATCTTCCGCTTGTAAGATTAATAATCTTGCAGCCTGAAGATTATTAATCTTACAGCGGATAGACCTATATGCGTTGAAAGCTATGAATACCATTCCTGCAAACTCTTTAGGGCTGTAACAGGCATGAAACCATAGGCAAAAGCGTAATGTCCAAACGTATGGACATAAAAAAAGGAGTACCGCTGTACTCCAACCTTTGTTAACCTTAAATCTAATACTATGAAAAACACGTTGCAAAGGTACGGACTTCTGGGAAATATGCAAATGTTTTGACTAAAATAAAATGTTTTATAACAAGAATTAAGGGATGACAACCTCTGTTTTCAGTACGGCTCTTTTTTAAGCGGTGTTTTTGTGTTTTCTTTTGAAATCTGGAAAGAAACATGGTGAACTGTTTTGAATTTATCGTGTGCTGATTTGGAATGAGTTTTTGATGTATATTCGCTTGTGTGATATATGTAGCTTTTTTGTTAAAGAAATGTAAAATGCAGCACTTGTAAGGTTACAACTTGCGGATTGTTTTTCTAACTTCGCGCCGGATTTAGAAAGAGTCCGCCCTACGAATATGACACAGAAGAAAACTTACATCGTCCGTTTTAGTAACAAAATTCATGATTTCCACGCATGGGGCGTGGCGGCTTTGATTTGATGGCCGGCTTCGGTATACGACAACGGGGATTTCCATTTTTTCATTCAACCATTTTTTAATCAGTTACATTATGAGCAAAAACTTTAGGCTCATAGTGCCTTGCTTGGTGGCACTATGCAGCCTGCACCTTTGTGCCCAACCGCGAGTGATGGGCATCGATGAACTGTTCCGCCTTGCCGATGCGAACAGTACAAGCATACAGGCGTATGCGACAGGAAAAGAAGCTGCCGCCGAAGCACTGAAGGCGGCAAAAGCGCAACGTCTGCCTGACATCAGCGCCTCGCTTTCGGGCAGCTATTGGGGCGACGGGAAGCTGTGGAACCGCGATTTTGGCAATGCCACCCACATTGACATGCCCCACTGGGGGAACAATTTCGCCCTCGAAGCCCAACAGGTTATCTATGCCGGAGGGGCGGTGAACAGCGGTATCGAGCTGGCAAGGCTTGATAAGCAAAAGGCGGAACTGGACTGGGAGAAGAACAGGCAGGATGTCCGCTTCCAGCTCGTGGGATATTACCTCGACTTGTACAAGCTGAACAACCAGGCGCAGGTACTGGAAAAAAACCTCGCCCTCGCCCTGCAGGTGATAGCCGACATGCAGGCACGGCGCGAGCAGGGCACCGCTTTGCAAAACGACATCACCCGCTATGAGTTTCAGAAAGAAAATCTGAAACTGCAATTGGCGAAGGTGAACGATGCGTGCAAGATAGTAAACCACCGGTTGGTGACTATCCTGCACTTGCCCGAAGAGACGGTCGTCGTGCCTGACACAACCCTGCTTGCCACCGAAGTGCAGACACTAAGCGAAAATGACTGGCAGGAGCTTGCCACACAGACCAACATCGACTTGCGGCAGGCGGCGACGGGCATCGAGACGAGCAAGCAACTGGTGAAACGCGAACGCTCGGAACGCTTGCCTAAGGTGTCGCTCTTTGCCGCCGAACATCTGGATGGACCTATCACTATCGAAGTACCCGTTTTGGACAACAACTTCAACTACTGGTACGTGGGCGTAAGTGTGAGTTATAACTTCTCGTCGCTCTTCAAGAATACCCGCAAGCTGAAGCAGGCACGGCTGAACGTGCGCCGGGCGCAAGAGACACACGGGCTGGCACAAGAGCAGGTGGAAAATGCCGTGCAGGCAAGCTATACTTCTCTGCTGACTGCTTTTACCGAGCTGCGGACTCAGGAGAAGAACGTGCAGCTTGCTAATGAGAATTACAGCGTGACCAGCAACCGCTACCGCAACGAGCTTGCCCTGCTGACCGACATGTTGGATGCCGGCAACACCAAACTGAGCGCCGATCTTGCACTGGTGAACGCCCGCATCGACTTGGTTTACCATTATTATCAGATGAGATATGTGACACATACGTTGTAATTTTAAGGAGTTAAAGGAGTTAGAGGAGTTATCACTCCGCTTCGCTTCGTTAGGAGTTAAGCCAATAGTTTTTACTCCTTAACTTCTTAACTCCTTAACTCCTTAATTTCTTAACTCCTTAATTTCTTAACTTCTTAACTACCAAACTCAATAGACTTATGCTTACAAAAAAGACTAAAAAACAGATTTATAATACCGTAGTGATTGCCCTGCTTGCCGTGGGACTGGTTTACGTTTGCTCGCGCTTCATTCATTTGGGTGTGGAATATACCGATAATGCGCAGGTGCGTCAACATATTACGCCCGTCAATACCCGTGTGCAGGGTTTTATCAAGAAGATTTATTTCGAAGAATACCAGCCGGTGCGCAAAGGCGATACCTTGCTGGTGATAGAAGACACCGAATTCCGCCTGCGCCTTGCTCAGGCAGAAGCTGACCTTGCCAACGCCCTTTCGGGACGCCGTGCCACATCGACCGGTATCGCTACTACACAAAACAACCTGCGTGTAAGCGATGCGGGCATCGAAGAAGTGCGGGTGCAGATGCAGAACGCCGAGCGTGAATGGCACCGCTACGAGAAACTTCTGAAGCAAGATGCCGTGACACCTCAACAATACGACCAAGTGCACACGGCATACGAAGCTATTAAGGCACGTTATGAACAGCTCTTGCGTGCCAAGCAATCGACCGCCCTCACCCGTGATGAGCAGACGCACCGGCTGGAGCAGAACGAAGCGGGCATCCGGCTGGCGGAAGCAGCCGTGGATTTGGCAAAGCTGAACCTGTCGTACACCGTGATTGTCGCCACTTGCGACGGCGTGACGGGGCGCAAGGATATTCATGAAGGGCAGCTGGTGCAGCCCGGACAAACAATGGTGGATATCGTAGACGGGCAGGACTTGTGGGTCATTGCCAACTACCGTGAGACCCAACTTCCGCACATTCATGTAGGTTCGGAAGTGATGCTTACCGCCGATGCCGTTCCGGGTGTGACCTATACCGGCACGGTGGAATCTATCTCGGATGCCACGGGAGCCGCCTTCTCGCTCATCCCACAAGACAATGCTACAGGCAACTTTGTAAAGGTGGAACAGCGCGTGCCTGTCCGTATCAGCCTGAAAGGTAACGATGTGGAGAAGCTGAGTCTTCTGCGTGCTGGGCTGAATGTGGAATGTAAAGTGAAGCGTTGAGATGGGAGCGCCTGTACTTAACGGACCGTTCACGATGCCGATGGTCCGCGGCTTTGTGCCCCGTCTCATGCAGCCCTGGCTTTATGTCTTTATGGCAGTCACGTTCCAGCTTTCGGGAGGGCTTTATCTGGGTACGCTGGCAGAGATGATGGGTGAAATCACCCTGATGCGCGAGGACTTGCTAATGTGTCTTTATGCCAACCTGGCGGGAATGGCGATTTATTTCCCTCTGCTGTTCCGGATGAAGTTCCGTTTCACCAACAAGACGTTGCTGGCGGTATCTGCTACGGGTGTGTTGGTGTGCAACTTGGCTGCACCACACGTTACGTTCCTGCCCTTGCTTTGGGTAATCTGTTTCGTGGAGGGCATCTGCAAGATACAGGGTACTTTCGAATGTATGTCCACCATCCAGCTTTGGATGACGCCAAAGCGTGATTTCACGGTGTTCTTCCCCATGCTGCACATTATTATATTAGGGAGCATGCAGGTGTCCGACCTTCTTGCCACTTATCTGATGCATTACTATCATTGGTCGTACATGCATTGGTTCATGGCGGGGGTGATGATGGTTGACTTGTTGATAATCACCCTTTGTACACGGCATTTCCGCATCGTCAAGAAGTTCCCGCTTTTCGGCATCGACTGGCTGGGAGCCTTGTTGTGGGCGCTGCTCTTGCTGGAAGTGGCTTATTTCTTCTGTTACGGAGAGTTTTACGACTGGTGGAACAGTCCTGTTATTCGCGTGCTGGCAGTGATGATTGTGTCCACGCTGGCGGTGTGTGTCGGACGGATGCTTCATGTGCGCCATCCTTTCCTCGAACCGAAGATGTGGACATACAGGCATCTTTTCCCCATCTTGCTGCTCATTATGCTGGTCGAAATGTACCTTGCCGCCGAACGTTCGCTGGAAGAAGTGTTCTACGAGAGCGTGATGCATTATGAGGCGTTGGTCAGCGTCCGGCTCGACTGGCTGGTGCTGGCGGGTGTGGTGGCAGGCTGTCTTTTCGCTTACTGGTGGATGCACGTAAGACGGTTCAGTTATTTGCGCCTTCTGGCGGTAGGCATAGCTGTGCTGGCGTGTTATCTTGTAGGCTTTTATTTCACGCTTTCGTCAGAAATTCATATTTCTCAGCTTTATCTGCCTGTAGCGTGCCGTGGATTCGCCTATGCCGTACTGAGTGCTACGTTTATGGTCTGTCTGGAAGAAATTATGACGTTTCAGCACTTCTTCCAGGCGTTGAGTGTGTTCAATATGCTGCACATGGTGGTAGGCGGTGTACTGGGGGCAGCCGTCTATACCGAAGGTCTGTCTTACTACATGGCGGATAATCTGGCGCGTTACGGCACTGCTATTGATAACGTAGCAGTCAGCTCCTCGCCTTTCGATTTAGGCGGATATATGCCGGGGTTCATCGAACGGATGATGGAAGTGAGCATCAAGCAAATCTATGGCTGGGTGATTTACGCCTGCCTTCTGCTGTTCCTTCTCTTCTTGCTTTACGATGCTCCTATCCGTCGCGAACTGAAACAGATGCCCGGCTGGCGTGCTTTGAGGCGTGAGGCGGAAAAAGCTTTCAGGTAAACGGGTTTGGAGATAACATACAGACGGACACAGATTTTTCTCGATACCTTTTATTATATAAGGTGTTTATGTAAATTCTGTGTCCGTCTTGTGTTTCATTGATGCGTTATGAAGTTAAGGGGCTGAGCAAAATTTAAACAGGTTAAAGGATGCCGGTTGTTTTATTCCACTACTGTTTCTACAGGTGTTCCGATACAGCCGTTGGGCATCTGTATGCGAAGCAGGGCACAGACGGTGGCGGCAATGTCAGTCATGTGTACAGGGTGGAAAGTATTACCCGATTCGATGTGCCAACCCATGAAAAACAGCGGGATATGTGCATCATAAGGATTCCATACGCCGTGGTCGGTACCACCTGTTTTATCAGGTCGGTCAATGTTGTACCAGCCGGGTTGCATGATGAGCTGAATGTCACCGCTGCGCAGTCGGTTGTAACCATTGATGGCACGTTCGCGCACATCGGCAGGTAGGGTGGCGTTACTCAGGTCTTCCATGTCTGCCACGTAGGCAAATTGTGGGTAACTTTTCAGGAAATCAATGGCGCAGGCTTTTGCGGCGCGTAAATCAATGTTTGCTTGGCGGATGTATGCATGGTCGAAGAATACTTGATAGTTAAGGATGTCTTTCACCAGTGGATGGCCAGAGCCGAACTGTTTGTCAAGCACAGCATTGAGCGAATCTTTGACAGTGCCCGCATACCAGCCCCCGGCAGGAATTCCACAGTCTTGCATCAGGCGGAAATTGTGGGCGGCTGCATGGTCGGCAGTAAGGAAGAGAAGGTAGTTATTCTTACCTATCGTCTCGTCCAGCGTACGGAAAAAGTCGGCAAGGTCACGGTCAAGACGGAGATAAGTATCTTCTGTTTCGATGGCATAAGTTCCGAACTGGTGTCCTACGTAGTCGGTTGACGAAAGACTGACGGTGAGCATATCAGTTTCGGGACCTTGACCCAGTTGTTCACCTTTCAGTACAGCCTTGGCTAGTTCCAGCGTGAGCGAGTTGCCATAAGGAGTGGTGCGGATGACACTGTAGCCTTTCTGTTCGAACAGGTGTGAGGTGGGCACGGGCAGTATAGGAGTGTCGGCAAGGGGTAATTCGTAAGCAGTGCTGTCGGCTGTGCTTGCAGTGTAGGTCTCGATGGGGTAGAGGGTGTCCCAGTCTTGCAAGAGATATTGTCGGGCAAGGTCACGTTGGTTGAAGTCGTTCAGCCATTGGGGAAGTGATTTCCGGTAATAAGTGCTGGTGATGAAGCGTCCGGTCTCGTCATCGAACCAATAGGCTGCATCGGGTGTATGTCCGGCAGGAAGAATCGAAGCGCGGTCTTTCAAGGCTACGCCGATGACGCGCGAACGGAAGTTGGTAGCAAGTTTCAGTTCGTCGCCGATAGTGGTGACCAATAAGTTGCGTGGTGACATTTTGCCGGCAGGACTGTTGCTTCCCACACCTGTTACGGTAGGATCGTCGGTACAATATACCAGTGTATCATTCTTGTAGAAATTGTTTCCTGCAATGCCATGGATAGAGGGTACGGAACCGGTATAGATAGACGAGTGCCCGATGGCGGTCACGGTGGGTATGTAGTTGAGATGAGTGTTGTCGCAACTGAAGCCTTCGTTCATTAGGCGCCGGAAGCCTCCTTCTCCGAAACGCGGATAGAAACGGTAGAGGTAATCCCAACGCATCTGGTCGACTACAATGCCGATTACTAATCGGGGACGCTCTACGTGTGGCGAATTGGTTTGTGCCTTTATCACGAAGCTGCAACACAAGCATAATAACAGGGTGATGAAACTCTTTTTCATAATTTCTTGTCTTTTTTGATTCGGGTGCAAAGGTGTAGTTTTTGTGTTACAGGGGCGTGAAACAGGTATTACAAAAGTGATACGAATCAGATTGTCGGGATTCTTGTCCTGTCTGTCAAAAATATGAAGATTCCTTATGCTTCGTTCTTTATTCTTCATTAGAATTGCGTATCTTTGCCCCATGCTTATGTAAAAAATGAATGTGATATGAATGAGACTGATGCTGCTGTCCGCCGGCGTGCCATATACGGGGTGACGCTGGCAGGCAGCGTGGTAAATGTCGTGCTGGTGCTGTGTAAGTTTGCTGCAGGCATATTGGGACGCAGTGCCGCGATGATAGCTGATGCGGTACACTCATTATCCGATTTGGCTACAGATGTGATTGTATTGGTGTTTGTGCGTATTTCAGACAAGCCGGAAGACAAAGGACACGATTATGGACACGGAAAATATGAAACCTTTGCCACCTTGCTGATTGGCGTGGCATTACTGGTGGTAGGTATTGGTATCCTATGGAGCGGAGGCGAACAGATTTACGCTTTTTTACAGGGGGAAACGTTGCCTTCGCCGGGTTGGATTGCCTTGTGGGCAGCATTGTTTTCAATTGTGTCGAAAGAGGTTCTGTTTCATTACACACGTCTGGTAGGAAGGAAATACGATAGTCCGGCGGTGATAGCTAACGCCTGGCACCACCGGAGTGATTCGTTTTCGTCTATAGGGACAGCAGTAGGTATCGGCGGCGCCATTTTGTTGGGCGAAGACTGGCGGGTACTCGACCCTTTGGCGGCAGTTATCGTAAGTTTTTTTATTATCCATGTGGCGATAAAGCAATTGGGACCTTGTCTGGACGAACTGTTGGAACGTTCGTTGCCCGATGATGTGGAACGTCATATCACCGACTTGGTGCTTTCGGTACCTGGTGTATCACAGCCGCACCATTTGCGCACGAGGCGTATAGGCAACCGTTATGCGATAGATGTGCATATCCGGATGGATGGCAATATGCCTTTGAGTGAGGCGCATGACCGTGCCACGCAAGTAGAGCAGAAATTGCGTGACACATATGGGAAGGATACATACATCAACATCCATGTAGAGCCGATGAAATGAAGAATTAAGAATGAAGAATATAGGAAACATGAAGATATTAGTGACAGGCGCAAGCGGATTCATCGGCAGTTTTTTGGTCGAAGGAGGATTGGAACGTGGCATGCAGGTATGGGCAGGTGTAAGGCAGAGTAGCAGTCGGAAATATCTGCAGGATGAGCGTATCCGTTTTGCCGAACTCGATTTTACAGATTCCGATCATTTGGAAGAACAGCTGAAGCGACATAAAAAAGAGCATGACGGGTGGGATTGCATTATCCACTGTGCGGGTGTGACAAAATGCCTGCATCAGGCAGACTTCGAAATAGGTAATTATTGGGCTACGCGTCATTTTGTCGAAGTGTTGATAAGATTGGACATGGTGCCACGTCAGTTCGTTTACCTTAGTTCGCTGAGTGTGTTCGGTCCCATACATGAACGTGACTATCTGCCCATAGGTGAGTGCGACACGCCACAACCCAATACGGCATACGGGGTGAGCAAGCTTCATACCGAAGCATACATACGTTCACTGGAAAACTTGCCGTGGGTGATATTCCGCCCTACGGGAGTATACGGTCCTCGTGAGCGTGATTATTTCCTGATGGCTCAATCCATATCGCGCCATTTGGACATCGTTGCTGGTTTCCGCCGGCAAGATCTTACGTTTGTGTATGTGACCGATTTGGTGCAGGCCATTTATTTGGCTGTGGAAAAGCAGGTGACGGGACGCGCTTATTTCGTAAGCGATGGCGAAGTGTATAGTAGCCGCACGTTCTCCGACTTGATACGGACCGAATTGGGACATCCTTGGCTGGTACGTTTTACGTGTCCGCTTGGGTTGTTGAAGATTATTTCGTCTGTGGCAGGAAACGTGGCGAAGCTGATGCATAAACCCAGTACGCTTAATCCCGACAAATATAAGATTATGAAACAGCGTAATTGGCGGTGCGACATAGCTCCGTTGGGAAACGAACTGGGTTACCAGCCTGCATATCCGCTGGAGAGAGGAGTAAAAGAAACAATCAGATGGTATAAGAAAGAGGGATGGCTATAAAATTATTCGAACGGGTAGAAAGCGGTAAGGAACTGTTTGCCGTAGAGACAATCAGCTTGATTTATAATGCACTGACCAGTTTTTTGGTTTTGTTGCTGTATCAGCGTATGGACCATCCGGGAACAATGTTACTGGAACGTTTGGGTATTGTGATTCTGACATTTGTGCTGATATTCCTGTATCAGGCGTTTCCGTGCAGGCTGACGGCATTTGTCCGTATGGTGGTGCAGATGAGTCTGCTTGCTTATTGGTATCCCGATACGTTTGAATTCAATCGTTTGTTCCCGAACCTTGATTATTTGTTTGCACGCAATGAGCAGGCATTGTTCGGGTGCCAGCCTTCGGTAGAGTTCAGCGAGCATTGTCCGTCCATCTGGTTCAGCGAGCCGTTTAATATGGGCTATTTTTTTTATTATCCGATGATGCTCATTGTGGTACTTTATTACTTCGTGAAGCGTTTCGAGTGGTTCGAGAAGATTTGCTTTGTGCTGGTCACTTCGTTCTTCATTTATTATTTGGTTTATATTATGTTGCCTGTGGCAGGACCGCAGTTCTATTTCCCGGCTATTGGGATGGACAGGGTGAATGCGTGCGATTTTCCTCCTATTGGCGATTATTTCAATACGAATGATTACTTGATACCGGGACCGGGGTTCGACCATGGTTTTTTCTTTAATTTAGTGGAGGCTTCACAAGAAGTGGGCGAACGGCCTACGGCGGCTTTCCCCAGTTCGCACGTAGGTATATCTACCATTGTGATGATTATGGCGTGGCGGGTCAATCGGAGGCTGGCATATTTCCTGGCACCTTTTTATGTGTTGTTGTGTTGTGCAACGGTTTATATTCAGGCGCATTATCTGGTCGATTCCATAGCCGGTTTCTTTACCGCCTTTTTCGTTTACCAGCTTGCTACCCTGATGTATAAGCGCTGGTTCATCTCGCCGGCGTTCAAGTACTTTAAGTAATTAAGAATGAAGAATGAAGAATTGCTTCGCCCGCATGGAAATTCTTCATTCTTCATTCTTAATTTTTCATTCAAAAAGATTCTTTATTTTTCCGTAACTTTTTTCGCGACTTTGCGTCTAACAAGTAGAACATAAACAATTAAACGAACAGAAACTATGAAACATTTTTCAATGATTGTGGCATCATGTGTCTTGGCAATGATGCTTACCGTTTCCGGATGCTACGCCGGAAGCAGAAACGTGGTAAAACCCAGCAAGAATTATGTGACCCAGAAAGTATCGCTTACCGGCATTGATGCTATTCGTTCGTCTTCATCGGTAGATGTAGTCTATACGCAGGCTTCGGGTACACCCTATGCCGAAATCTATGCACCTGATAACATTGTGCCTTTGATAAAAGTAGAACAGGAAGGAAGTAAGTTGCATGTAGGTTTCAAGAGCGGTACATCCATTACTGGAAGATATAAATGCGAAGTGCGTGTGTATGCTCCCGAAGTGACTTCGTTCTCCACATCCAGTTCGTCCGACATTATCTTGGCAAACGGCTTGAAGACCCAAAAGGCTGTATCGTTCCGTGCATCGAGTAGCGGCGACATCAAGGCAGGGGCTGTAGCTTGTGCCGATGTGGAAATGATTACGCAGAGCAGCGGCGACATCGTGGTAGATGCTGTCCGGTGCGGGCAGCTGAGTCTGGATACGCAGAGCAGCGGCGATATCAAGGTGAATACTGCCCAATGCAGTGGAGCCGTTGTCGAATCCAGTTCGGCAGGCGACTGCACGGTAAAGAACCTGACCTGTGAAGGTGATGTGAAAGCATCTACCAGCTCATCGAGCGACATCAAGCTTGCCGGCACATGCCGTAACGCTACGTTCAGTGCCAGTTCGGCAGGCGGCATCTATGCCAAGGACCTGCTGGCGAAAGATGTAAAGGCGACCGCCTCTTCGGCAGGCGATATCGAGTGTAACGCCAGCGGCGTGCTTTCCACTTCGGTGTCAAGTGCCGGCGATATCCGTTATAAAGGTACCCCCACCCGTGTAGAAGGCAAGATAAAAGGGGTTTCTAAAATGAAGGATTAAAGTGTGGCCTCAGTACGTCATCCGCAGGGTGAACAGCAGATTGCGGGGGCGGATGCGGTAGCTGCGTGATACGGTGCTGGCTTCATCGGTGAAAGAGGTATAGGTGTATTCTCTTTCGTCCAGCAAGTTGGTGGCGGCAAGCTCCATGTCCATCCGTTTGGAGAGTTTGTATAACACCACGGCATCGGCAAGGAAGAAATCCCGCTTGCGGCTATCTGTTTCCCGGTTGCGGTAATGCCCGCCTTTCAGCAAGATGCTGAGCTTTGCGGCGGGTGTTATCCGCAGGCTGAGGCTTTGCTCTAATGAAGCGGTATTCGTCTCGCTTCCTTCTTCTTCCAGCCTTAACTTGCTTTTCCCATAGTTTAACTCATAGTGCAGGGTAATTTTTTCCGTCAGGTCCGCTTCGATGCGCGGCCCGATGCTCCACATTGTGCGCACGTTCGGTATCCGTTCTTCGTTGCGCACCAGCACCGCATGGCGGTTGGTGTACATCCCTTTCAGGTAGATGTAGCAGTTCAGGAAATCGAATCCTTTTGATACATTGCCGTTCACGTCCAGCTGGCGTGCCGTGTTTTCTCCCTGCTGGTATGAAGTGACGATGAAATCTCCTTCGAATTGCTGATGGGTCAGGTAGGGCAGGCTCATCCAGTTGTGTGACACCGACACATCGGCAAACAGTTCGTCCAAGGGACGCTTGTAGTAGATGCCACCTTCGATGTATTTGCTGGTGCTCAGCCCGTATACGGGATAACCTTTCATCAGCGTGCGGTAAGAATCCATCAGGTAACCTGGATAGAAAGAGGCATCACCGAGCGGACGGCTGGTGATTCCGCCCGAAAGGTCGATGTCCCAGCGTGCGCTTAGGGTATACGACAGGTACAGGTCTGGATTGAACAACACACGGGTCGAGGGGCTTTTCAGCCCGTTTGCCTTTTCCTTATATAGATAATGGTAGAAGTTGACGGGCAGCGCAAGTCGGGTCTTCAGCCTGCGCCACGTATATTCCAGTTTGGGGGTGAGGTAGAGCTGCGTGTAGTTCATGCCCGAACCTTCCTCGTCATTATCGGTCAGCGTTACGCCCTCCAGTTCCGATGCCATGTCGCGCCACATCACTTTGGCTCCGGCTCCTAGGCTTACCGTGACTTGCCCTATGGCGAATCCATAATCCACTTTGTTGTCCGAGAACAGTTTTCGCTGCTCTATCCGCTGGCTGCGTGTTTCGTCTCCGTACGTCACGTCCATCCGTTGCGGATGGTCTTGCACGAAGGTGTACGAGGTGAAGATGATGAACTTGTTGCCGAACCGCTTCAGCAGGTAGAGGTCGTTGGTCAGCTGTTTGTCGGGCGACCAGGCATCTTGGGTGTTGGGGATGGTTCCGCTCACGCCGTCATTCTTGTCCAGCCACGCGAAGTCTGCCATCAGGCGTTCGGTCAGGTTGTAGGTGTCTTCGTTCGCTTCCAGCCGTATCTCGGCGGAAAGCTGCTGTTGCTCGAAGAGCGAACTCTCTTTTTCGCGGATGGTGGTGGTATCGGCGTTCGCTTGGAAATATTGCGTCACGGTCTGCTTGTCCGATTCGGTCCGGTGGTTCATGTAGCCGATGCCTACGGTCACGTTCATTCCGTTCTTCAGTTGGAACAGGTTGTTCGAAGTCGCCTGATGGGTTCGGTTGAACAGCTCGCGCTCTTTGTTCAGTGCCTGTACTGCCGGAGGCACGATGCGGATGTAGTCGGTCAGTTTTTCGCGCCGGTAGCGTGTGGCGTTGATGTCGAACGACTTGAACTCGCGGGTCACGTCCCTGCCCGTGTTGTTGGTCTTGTAGGTGTTGAGCGACTGGAATTTCTTGTTGAACTGCATGGCTATCAGTTCCTCGTCCCATAGTGCCGATGCAGGCGCGGCAAGCCCGATTCCTCCTTTCACGCTTCCTATCCACCGTTGCTTCACGTTCTCTTTCAGGCGCAGGTTGATGGCTGCCTGATCCGAAAGGCTCAGTCCGTTCAGTGCCTTGATGGGCTGGTGGTTCTCCATCACCTCCACGCTGTTTACGTCTTGGTTGGAGATACTGTTGGTGGCGATGCCATACTTTCCGCCCAGCAGGTCTTTGCCCTCGATGTAGAATTTGTTGATGGGCGTGCCTTGGTACGAAATCTTCTCGTCGTCCGCTACCTGTATGCCGGGCAGCTTCTTCAGGATGTCCCCGATGGTGCGGTCGCCCTCTTTCGAGAAGCGTGCTACATTATAGATGATCGTATCTCCTTGCGCCCGTATCTTCGGTGCTTTCACGATGACCTCCCGGATGCTGATTTCTTCGGGTTGCAAGCCGATGCGGTAGGTTTGGTCTTGCGGCTGGATAGGGCGGGTCACGGCTGCATAGCCCAGGCAAGAGAAGCGTATCACCGCACGGCTTGCCTTTGTGCTGTCCACGTTTAGGCTGAATGTCCCGTCCTCGTCCGTAATGGCAAAGGCAAGGATGCTTTTTCCGTCTGCCCGGCAGACTGTTACACTTACTCCTTGTAAGGAGACTTGCTTGGCGGAATCGGTCACTTTGCCCGTTAATGTCCGTTGCTGGGCGCAGAGGGAAGAAGCGAGGCAGAGCAAGAACAGGTATACGATAAGGTGTTTCATGAATTGCAATTATTAGCTGTTGGGTTCTTTACTGTTTTAGTAAAGGTAGGCAAATCTGCCAGGTCGGGAACTATAAAATCGTTCGGTTTTTGTTCGATGTTTCCTCCTTGCAGTTTGTTTTTTGTTCGTCAGGTATATTTCTCCCATAAATATTTCAATGGGTCCAGCAGTCTTGCCGTAGGCTGGCTTCTTGGATGCGTGCCGAAGACAGGTTGCTCATCATCTGTTCCATGCCCCTTTGTTGGTTCAGGAAGGCACGGCGTGCTTCTTCGTGTTCTTCAGCCGAGATAAGCGAGATGTTGATGCGTGTGCCCAAGTGCAGCAATATCCAGCCGCGGATAAAGCCCACGCCCGCATTGCTGATGGATAAAGTGAGTTGTGCCAGCAAGACCAGGTACACGTAGTTCAGGTTCTGGTTGTTGATGCCGAAGTCTACGATAGACTGGGTGAGGAAAGGCAGTATCAGCTGTATCAGGCTGCCCAACAGCAAGCCGAGGAACAGTTGTCCCACCAGTTGCTTGTAAGGCTTGATGTACGAAAGCATGAAGCCCATCCCTTGAAAGCCGTTGTCCGTTTCATCGTCTTCTTCTTTGTAAAACTCCGGCGAAGGTTCCAGTAGCAGGGCAATGCCTGTGTCCTGTCCCTCTTTGCGGTTGCTTGTCCAGCAGCGGCAGAACTCTTCTGCCGTATATTTCAGTTTGCTGGTAGCCGGGTCTGCCACCCACACTTGTTTTTCCGTGCAGCGGTACACCACGACGAAGTGTTCTTGGTTCCAGTGTACGATGCAAGGCAAAGGGGCGTCTTCCTTCAATTGCTTGAAGCTGATTTCCACCCCCATGCTGCGCATCCCTATCTTTTCCGCCGCTTCGCTGATACCTAACATCGATACCCCTAACCGGCTGATGTGGCACTGCTCGCGCAAGCGTTCCAGTGAGTAGCGTTTGCCGTAATAGGCGGCTATCATACGCAGGCAGGTCGGTCCGCAGTCCATTTGTTCATGTTGCCGATAGTGGGGGAAACGTTGCATGAAGTTTTTCAATAGTTTGTTTTATTGTATTAGGTTCGTTTTATCTAAAATTAATAGTTATGATAATCGGTTTCCATGTAATCGTAAGCGACCGTGTTTCCTTTTGAGTCTTTTTTCTTCTCATGCATATACGGATTGTTTTCCGCTGACTGTTTTAAATAAGAAATACGGTCTATCCTTTCTCCTTGAGATTGTGACGAATTCTTGATATCATAAAAACATACAGGGGGAAGATTCTCTCGTTTTACACTAACTAAGGTGAAATGATAATGGTCTTTCGTGTCGTAAACCTCTATGATTAATCCGGGTAAACCATGAAACTTCCACGGTCCTTCTTGATAAAGAAGTTCAGTGGTGTACCAGGCTTTATATTCCCTACCATGAAATTTGCATACAGCTAAACGACATTGATACTTATTTATGGTTTTAATGCTGTCTTCTATCAATATCCATGGCTGTTTTTCATATTTTTCTTCTATCTGATAGGCTATTGATTTTGTCACCCACGTTGTGAGTTTGCCTTTCGGATAATTTTTATAATAGTATTCATTGATGATTTTTGTTCCTAATGCAGGACCTTCTCCATTAAATGATGCCATCATTTGTTGTAATAAGGTTTCACTCCCTTTGGGATCATTAGCGAGAGAATCTATTTTAAACGTGGAATACGGATAACATTGGCTTACATTTTTTCCAATGCGTAAAATCATTGTATCAATTACTACATTATTTTTTAGTGTATCTTGCTTTTGTATCCATTGGTATTTACATTCCAATAGCGATGGTTCAATAATTTGCGTGATGTGGTCTATTTGTGCTTGTGCGTGTGGTAAAATGCACAAGAGTATATAAAATAGGAGATTTCGTTTCATGATGTTATTTTATGGCTGGTAATCTAATTCTAAGAAATCATATTGGGTATATTTTAAGTGTTCACTATATTGGGTTATGAACTTATGCGCTCTTTTTAAATAGGTAAGTCGTGTAGTCTGTTCAAATACCGAATTCCAATAATTATAAAAAATGATTGGCTCCACGTCTTTTGTACGTATGCTTGTTAATGTATAATGGTAATAATTTTGCTTATCGTATGCTTCCATAATCAGTCCTGGCAATCCGCAAAGTTTCCATGGTCCATTATCAATGGGAATATCAAGAGAAAACCAAGCATACCATAGTCTGCCTCTAAATTGAGTAACGGCAAGTTGGCAGGAATAACCTGCTATTTGCTTTATGGAGTCTTGCACTTCCCACGTTTGTTTAGGCGTATCTTCTGAGAAATATAGGCAAGCGGGTTTCTTTTGAAGTGTCAAATCTGGTTCTACCTGTATAACGTATGTAGTGGTTACCCCTTTTTGGGGATATGATTTATAGATATATCCGGGTGTGCGTTCGCCCGGTTTGTTTTCGAAGTTTTTTGTACGAATGGCTTCGAATGTTCTTTTTATGGCTATTTGTTGTCCTGTAGGGCTTGACCATAATGAATCTCCATAGTGGGTGTACCAGCTATAGAATTGGCTGACATTCTTCCCTATCCGTAAAATCATCCGGTCTTTCATTACTTGACTACAATCAAATGTGTCTCGTATAGCGGTATGGTCATACTGGCATTCCATGATGGCTGGTTCTATTACTTGTGTGGTGGTTCCGATTTGTGCCTGTGCCGGAAGCAGGAAGCTGAGCATCATCAAGGCGATAAATGTGTGTTTTGCCATATCTGTAAAGTTTTAAATTCGATATCGGCAAAAGTAGGGAAACCGCTTGAACCGGAAGCTATAAAACAGTTCAGTTTTTGTTCGATGCTACGGTTTTAGGATTCGGTTTTTGTTCGATGAAAATTTTTATACTTTGCGCGGTATGAAAGTGTGCATTTTCTTACCACAGAGGGCACAGGTACACAGAGTCTTTTAAATTTTTCCTCTGTGGTTCTTTGTGGCCTCTGTGGTGAATAGTTATGTTTCATTAAAATGCACAAATCTATACCGCATAGTATAAGTTCCTATTTTGAATTTATCGTGCGATGAATGACCGCCATTAAGAAAATATCTATGAAACTGCTGAAAATATGATGATTACTGAATGTTTGCGAAAAGAGCTGGAAGTGATGGGAGCTTCCTCACTGCCAGTATTTTATTCCAGAAAGGCTCCATTCTTCTGCAAGGCAAATATGGTATTGCCTCACACCGGTAAATGACAGGCATGAATAGTAATAATACCATACTACGAATAAGACTTAAAGTAGTCAACCTTTTCTACAAAGCTGCACGACCTTTTCTACAAAGCTATAATCTTTCCCTGTCCTGATAGGCTGGGACTGCAGTTTTACCTTACTGGTACTGCAGTCCTATACTATCTAGGACTGCAGTCCTGGCAATATGGGATTGGGGGAGGACTGGAATGTATTTCCTCACGCTCCTTTTATCTACTGGCATTTTGAGGATATTCAGAAGCTGTTTTGAATTTCTCCAAAAAGTTTTTCTTGGCTTGATGTATCCGTTTTCGTGTGTGCTTTGGGCGATTTTCTGGTCTTTTTCGCTCCTGCTCTTCGTCAGATAGCCCGCTATCTTCCTCATCACAGAAGCGAAAATGCCTCAAAAACTCATCCCAAATCATCGCACGATAAATTCAAAACAGCTTCTAATGAACTTGACAAGTTGGGCTGTTTCGGGAAAATCCGTATCTTTGCCTATGCGGAAACTTAGAACTTAAAGAGTATGGAAAAGGCAGCAGTCAAAGGCATTCCTTATGGAGTGGCAAGCTTCGAAGACGTAAGAAGCAAAAACCGGTATTATATAGATAAAACGATGTATCTTCCTTTATTAGAAGAGGCAAGCGACTTCTTGTTCTTAATTCGCCCCCGGCGTTTCGGCAAGAGCGTGTTCGTAAGCATGATGCAGGCGTATTACGATATCGCCATGGCAGACCGTTTCGACACGTTGTTCGACGGGCTTTGGATAAAGGAGCATCCCACGCCGCTGAAGAACGCTTTCCAGGTGATTTATTTTGATTTCTCGTTGGCGGGGGCAGGCATGGAAAGGCTGGAATATACGTTCAACGACTATTGCTGTGCCGAACTTGATTCATTTATCAAGCAATATAAAGATTATTACGATGAGTCAACCTTCGAAAATGTGCTTGCCGAAAAAGACGCGGCTTCCAAGCTGAGGCTGATTAATGCTGAAGCACGCCGCAAGAAATACTTGCTTTATCTGATTATTGACGAATACGACAATTTCACCAATGTAATCTTGAGTGAAGGCGGTAAGGAAGTGTTCCGCAACCTGACCCATGCCAGCGGTTTCTACCGTGAGTATTTCAAGATATTCAAGGCGATGTTCAGCCGCATCTTCATGATAGGGGTGTCTCCCGTTACGCTGGATGACCTTACGAGCGGATACAACATCGGTTGGAACATCTCGCAAGACCCGCGGTTCAACTACATGCTCGGTTTCCCGGAGTCGGACGTGCGCACCATGTTCCAATACTACAAGGACAACGGCAAGCTGCGTGCCGATGCCGACATCGAAGCGATGCTGACGGAAATGAAGCCGTGGTATAACAACTATTGCTTTGCGGAAGAGTATACCGATGAAGAACGCTTGTACAACTGCGACATGGTGCTCTACTATTTACGCCACCAAGTCGCCTTTAACCGTCCGCCTAAGGAAATGGTGGACATGAACGTCCGCACGGATTACAAGAAACTGCAGATGCTGGCGGAAATAGACCGTGGCAACCTGAAGGAGAAACGTATGAGCGTGATAGAAGAAATCTCTGCAACAGGTTCGATTGTGATGACGTTGAAAACCTCTTTCCCTGCCGAAGGTGTGACTGATGAAGATAATTTCCGGAGCCTGCTTTATTATTACGGTTTGCTTACAATGAAAAAAAGTCTCGGCAGACGTATCGAAATGGAAATACCGAACAATTGCGTGAAAGAGCAGTATTGGAGTTTCATGAGGGATTATTTCGGCCGCAGCGCACGGGTAGACATGACCGCTTTGCAAGATGAAATGGACCAGATGTCATTCGATGGGGATTGGATGTCGCTAATCAACCGCATTGCCGAGGCATACAAGGAAAACTCTTCGGTGCGCGACAGCATCTTGGGCGAGCACAACCTGCAAGGCTTTTTCAAGGCATACCTCGCCCTGAATACCCTTTACCTGGTAGAGCCTGAAATCGAACTGAATTATGGGTATAGTGACTTCCTGATGTTGCCCGACAAGGCACGTTATCCGGAGATTGCGCATAGCTACATCTTGGAGTTGAAATACGTAAAGCCCACCGCTACGGATGCGGAAGTGGAGGCAAAGAGCACGGAAGCCGACGGTCGGTTGCATCAATACGCCAACGACAAGATAGTGAAACGGCTCTGTCAAGGCACGCGGCTTCATTTGCTGAAAGTGGTGTTCCGCGGGGCGGAAATAGCCCTTTGTTCAGAAATCAGTTGAATTTCCCGCATGTCTTCCATACATTTGGGTGAATGTTTGGATTATATTATCGGTGCAGATAGCATCCTTTTATGGTTTCCTAACCAAAACCGTACGTTTTTGGTTCGGAAACCGTACGGTTTTGGGACGGAGAACGTAAAATGTAGACTGCTTGAAGCAGATTGTAATGCTTTCAATCAAGCATTGGTTCATATCCTGCCAAACAAATTTGTCAGAGGAAATGAAAAAACACTTCCTTAGAAGCTGTTTTGAATTTATCGTGCGATGATTTGGGATGAGTTTTTGAGGCATTTTCGCTTCTGTGATGAGGAAGATAGCGGGCTATCTGACGAAGAACAGGAGCGAAAAGGGCCAAAAAATCGCCCAAAGCACACACGAAAACGGATACATCAAGCCAAGAAAAACTTTTTGAAGAAATTCAAAACAGCTTCTTAGTGTGTGTGATAATCGGTTTCCATATAGTCGTAGGCGATGCATTGCCTTTTGGCATTTTTTGCCTGTCTTTCTTTTTGCCTCCGCTTAATCCTGTTTTCTGTATGAAGCCGGGGACGCCTGCCGTGCCTTCTTCCTTGAGTTGCAAGTAACGGATGCGGTCGGTGCGTTCCGCTGTCCGTGGGTCGGGTAGTGTATAGTAGAAACATACGGGAGCGATGTTTGTCCGTTCTATTCCTTCTATCCGGAATTGATAATGGCATTGCGTGTCGTACACTTCCAGTATCAGTCCGGGCAAGCCTTTGAACTTCCACGGCCCGTTGGCAATCGGTATATCCGAGGTAAACCATGCCTGGTAGTCTCGTCTGCGGAAACTGCACGTGGCAAGTTGACAGGGATAGCCCAGCAGGGTCTTGTTGCTGTCCTGCAAAGTCCAATCCTGTCCGGTGTAGTCTTCTTCTATCCGTACGCTTGTTACTCCCAGTTGGGCATACGTGCTGAGTTTGCCTTCGGGATAGTTTTTATAGATATAATCGTTGGTTACCATGTTGGCATTGAGCATTTGGGCATGGTTTTTCGAACGGATGGCACGTACCATGGCATTGCCCCAAATCCGTTTTCCGTTGGGTGTTTTCCATATCGAATCGGTGCGGTAAGCCGTGTACGAGTAGAATTGGCTGATGTTTTTCCCGATGCGGAGTATCATCCGGTCTGTTTTTGTATTAGTCCCTAATGTATCAAGTTTCATGGTGCACCGGTAGGTGCATTGCAAGATGGCAGGTTCCAGTTCTTTGATAAAATCGACGGTTTGTGCGTATGTGGGCATCAGGAAGCACAGCGCGAAGAGTGAATAGAACATTGGTTTCATGGCATTTTTCGTTTTTGGTTTGAAGCAAAAGTAGGGAAACCTGCTGAATAGGGTGCTGTAAACGGGTTCGGTTTTTGTTCGATGCGGTGCGGTTTTTGTTCGAAAAAGCATTTGCGAATTCTGAAGGGACACAGAAAACACGGAAAGACACAGACGGGCTTTTAATGTGCCAATAAATAATAGAGCAATGTGCTAATTTATTTTCACATTTTCACATTTTCACATTAACACATTAACACATTAACACATTAACATATTGCCACATTATCACATTAATACATTGTCACATTATCACATTAATACATTGTCACATTATCACATTAATACATTGTCACATTATCACATTGTCACATTATTTATTGCCCCATCCACAAAAGGCACAATTTCATACCGCGCATGGTATAATCCGTGTTATCTGTAGTGGAAAAACCGGGCAGTTGGCGGATACTTTCAGAAAGCCCGGATAAAGCGGTCGAAGTCTTCTGCCGAGCCTTTCTTGCCGTATAGTTTTTCGAATAGGTTTTTGCGGGCGGATGTGATGGTGGACTTTACACGACCAGTCAGTTGGGCGATGCCGGTAGGCTGGATTTCGGCTTTTACCAGCAGGCAAATGCGAAGCTCGCGTTCGTTGAGGGGAGAGAGTGCATAGAGGCGTGCTGTGAAATGGTTGAAGGTTTCATCGATGGTGTGTTGCAATACTTGCCAGTCTGCTTCCGACAATTCACAAAAGTCTGCTGCCTGATGGAAACGGATGTAAATATCCGATTGGCGGAACGTATGCAGTGCCAGTTCCTGTTGGCGCATTTCGGCTTCGGCACGGATGTTGCGTTGGCGCAATTGCTCTTGTTGGGTCTGCAGGCGTTCGCGCATCCGCGTGTTATCTGCCGAGGTAGAAGCCAGTCGGGTCTCCAGTTGGCGGATGACGGCATTGTTCTGTTCAATGTAGGCACGGCTTCGGGTGTATTGTTCTTCCTGTTGGCGCTCCAGTTCCTTGATGCGTTCGTTCTGCTTCTGCCGGCTGGTGCGCAGGTGGAGCAGGTAGACAGTGCCGCCTCCTGTGATGAGTACACCGGCAAGCAGGTAGACCAGTATCAGGGTGCGCTGCTCGGCGTTTTTCAGTTTCAGCTGGTTGTTCTCCCGCTCGCGTAACCGGTAGTTGTAGGTAGATTGTGCCTTGCTGATGGCAGCGGTACGGATGAGTTTCTGCACCGAGTCGGTATAAGTGACGTATTGGCAGTACTGGTTGACGGCATCCTGAAAACGTCCTTGTCCGGTAAAGATGCCTGCCATTTCCAGGCTTGCTGCCTGCCGGTCGTACACCGAGCTGCCCTCACGGGTCAAAAGACGGCAATAGTAGAGGGCAGAGTCAGGTTGTCCGGTGCGGTGAAAAAGCTGAGCTTTCAAGCGGTAGAGCGTTGCCTGCACGCTGGCATCCATATCGGCAGGAGGTGCATCGAGCAGGTGCCATGCTTTGTCGTATTCGCCCAGGCGGAGATGGAGTGCTGCTATGTCTTCTTTTACGTAGAAGCGGACGGAAGCATTGCAGGCGGTTTCGGCTTTCCGCAAGGCTTCCTGGTAGTAAAGGAAAGCGCTGTCGGTCTTTCCCTGTGCCGCGTAAGTGGCTCCTAAGTCTTTCAGGATAAATACTTCCGACACGCTGTCCACCGCCAGGTGTTTGTAGCCAAGTGCTTTCCGCTGGGCATTCAATGCCTCGTTGTACACATCCTGATGCAGGAAGATGTGCCCCATCTGGAAATAGATACGTTGCATCAGCTTTTCATTGCCTTGCGCAGCAGATGCGTCCAAAGCCTGCTGGTAATAGTCCAGTCCCCGGAGGGCATCGCCAAAACTGGCATATACCCGCCCGGCAAGGTAATACACTTCGGGCAACATCCGGCGGTCGTTCTTCTCCTCGTAGTAGTGCACGATGCCTTTTATCAAGCTATCGGAAGGATGGCGGAAACTAATCTGGTCTTCATATTTAATGGTAAGGTAGTCGTAATACATCCGCACGGCTTCGGGTTGCCTTTGGACCTTAGGCTTGTAGTCTTGCAACATATAGTATATTCCCGGTTTGTCGCTTTCGATAGCTTCGTTGATTGCTTTCAATTCGGCTGGGATTTTCGGTTCTTCCTTACAGGCAGGGAGAAGCAACATCAGGCAAAGCAACGGCAGGATGATTCTTCTTAACATAGGCGGTTATGTCTTTTAACGGTGCAAAAGTAATAAAAATGATGGAATCGGCTCATGATTTTACAACGATAAGAACGCTTTCCCTGTCTGAAAGATGATTATTTCCTTTGATTTTTCACCACAGATTACACAGATTATATCTGCATTTTTCTTAATTGCCTATAGGAGGGTGTGCCGAAATTGGAATCAACTTTCATTTTGATACACCTTCTCTGCAAAAAAACATCCCCAATCATCGCACGATAAATTCAAAACAGTTTGTAAGTTTTTGAGTTTGTAAGTTTTTAAGTTTGTAAGTTTTTGAGTTTGTAAGTTTTTAAGTTTATGAGTGTTTTTGAGTTGAAACTTTTAAGTTGAAACATACAAACTCAAGAACTTAAGAACTCAAAAACTTAAGAACTCAAAAACTTAAGAACTCAAAAACTCACTAAACGAATCCTTTCTTCGCCCATTTCATGCTGTTCCAGCGGCGGACGAAGATAATGGCACGGATATTCTCGTCGAGCAGGAAGGCGCACCACATGCCTATCAGTCCCCAGCCCCAATGGATGCCGAGCAGGTAGCTGACGCCTACCGACACGCTCCACTGCACCACCAGCCCTACATAGAAAGGGAAGTTGACATCGCCCGCAGAACGGAGGGCGTTAGTGGCATAGATGTTCACGGCACGTCCGATTTCCACAATCACATCGATAATCATCACAGTGACACCCAGCCGGATGATTTCCTGGTTGTCGGTCAGGAGGCTGAAGATGAAATGCCCCGAAGCTGCCCAGATGCACGAGAGTATGAGCGACACCAGAATGGAAAGCCGCATTACGTACTTGCCCAAAAGGTAGGCGGCACGGACCTTTTTCTGTCCTACCAGGTGTCCGATGGTGATGGCACCTCCTTGCGCCATGGCGATGGCAAAGAGGTAGACAAACATCACGATGTTGACCGTATAGGTACGGGTGGCAAGGGCATTGTTGCCTAATATATTAATAAGGTAGGTGATGACCACTTGCGAGAAACTGTACGAGATGTTTTCGCCGGCAGAAGGAAGCCCGATTTTCAACAGGTTTTTCAGCTCTATCCATGGGAAAGGGCGGAAATAGGCAAGGGGAAACTTGGGGATGTGTTTGCGGAAGAGGATGACAAACAATACAACCATGCTTACGCCACGGGCGAAAGCGGTAGAGATGGCAGCACCTTCGGCTCCCAGTGCCGGCATGCCCCACTTGCCGAAAATCAGCGAATAATTGCCGATGATGTTCATGATGTTGACCAGTACGGTAACCAGCATCGGGTAAATGGCTTTGTTGGCACTGCGTAACGAGGCGGAAATGGTGAGCGAGATGGCCTGGAAGAAAGCGAATGCTCCCACAATCTCCATATAGCCGATACCATATTGTAACAACTCGGGGCGTAGTCCCATCCAGCCCAACAGTGTAGTGGCACCAAAATGCAGGATGGCACTGACTGCCAGTCCTACTACCAAATTGAGCAATAAGGCTACCCCCACTACCTGTATCATGTTTTTTTCTAATTTAGCTCCCAAGTACTGCGAGCAGAGTACCGATGTGCCGATGTTGATGACCTCGAATACCAGAAAGGCAAAGGTCACAATCTGGTTGACCACGCCTACGGCAGCCACGCTCTCATCGGAGTATTGGCTCAGCATGATGGTATCTACTGCTCCCAGCATCATGATGAGCAAAGTTTCGATAAAAATGGGTATAACGAGTTTGACCAGTCCTTTGCGGATGCCTGTTTGTTGAGTCATAGTCTGTTTTTATTTTAGGGAACGAGGCGACCCGTTGACAAGGGGGCGAGGTCCAGCATACTCAAGACTATCTAAAGCCTTGTCACCTTGTCAACTGGTACCTTGTCAACTATCTTTCTCTTCGGATAAGATTCATGAATTCCTCGCGTGTCTTTGCCTGGTTGAATGCTCCAGTGAAATCGGAGGTGGTTGTGATGGCGTTTTGTTTTTCTACTCCTCTCATTTGCATGCACATGTGTTTGGCTTCTATTACTACCATTACGCCTAATGGGTGCAGCGTTTCCTGAATGCATTCTTTGATTTGCAGGGTCATGCGCTCCTGTACCTGGAGGCGGTGCGAGAATACATCTACTACGCGGGCTATCTTGCTCAGTCCCGTGATGTATCCGTTGGGGATATAAGCTACGTGGGCTTTCCCGTAGAAGGGAAGCATGTGATGTTCGCACATGGAGAAGAAATCGATGTCTTTCACCACTACCATCTGGCTGTATGCCTCCTTGAACTTGGCACCTAACAAAATTTCTTTCGGGTCTACCTCATATCCCCGTGTAAGCGTCAGCATGGCTTTGGCTACTCTTTCAGGGGTTTTCACCAGTCCTTCCCGTTCAGGGTCTTCACCCAGCAGGGAAAGTATTTCTTTGTAGTGTGCCATCAGTTTCTGTACTTTCTCTTCCGGGAACTTCAACAAGTTTGTATCAATCATTATTCAATGGGAATGTTAATTTGTTCACGTACAATCGCTACTTCTTTGAATTCGCCGCTTGCTCTTAGTTGGCGCATGGCTACGTGTGCCTCTTCTATGCTCTTGAAATCTCCTACACGGCACAGCCAGCGTGGAGGTTGGAAATACGTATATACCGGCATTTCCGGAAATGTTTCTTTTATCTTCCCGGCTATCCGATTTGCTTCGTTGCGTGCTACGCGCGAATTGTTTCCGGCATATACCTGTACGCGGAAACCTCTTGCTTTCAATGTTTTCGGGGCTGAAGCGGCATAACGTGTACCTATTAGCGAAGTGATGTAGGATTCTGCATGTACCGTTACTACTCCTTCGCCTGCACGGTGTGTCTCCAGGCTTTCCACAATGGTGCGCTGGGCATGCATTGCCGAACCCCACAAGAGTAAAAAGAGGGATAGTAAGTATTTCATGATGTGTGTGTTTTAGGGACTAGACAATCAGGTACGGGGGAACCACGTTCTAAATAGTTTTACTAAATCTATCTAAAACCTAGTCAACCAGTACCTGGTTCCTAGTCAACTATAAAGAATTATTTGAACGCATCGATGATGCCTTTGAAGTCGGCAGCTTTCAAAGCAGCACCACCAATCAATCCGCCGTCTACATCGGGTTTAGCGAACAGTTCTTTGGCATTCGACGGCTTGCAGCTTCCTCCGTACAGGATAGAAGTGTTTTCTGCTACTTCCTGACCGTACTTGGCAGCTACCAGCGAACGGATGTGTGCATGGATTTCTTCTGCTTGTTCGGGAGTAGCGGTTTTACCGGTACCGATAGCCCAAACCGGTTCGTATGCCAGGATAACCTTGCCGAAGTCTTCTGCTGAGAGTGAGAATACAGAAGCCAATTGAGCTTCTACCACTTCGTTTTGCTTGTTTGCTTCGCGTTCTTCCAACACTTCACCGATGCAGAAAATAGGTTTCAGGTTGTTGGCAAGTGCCAATTTCACCTTTTCTGTCAGGATTTCAACGGTTTCGTGATAATAAGCACGACGTTCAGAGTGACCCAGGATAACGTATTGGGCACCTGTAGAAGCTACCATTTCTGCCGAAACTTCGCCAGTATAGGCACCTGAAACTTTGTCTGCGCAGTTTTCTGCACCTACGCCGATGATGTTTTTATCGACAATCGGAGTAACAGAAGCCAGGTGGATAAACGGAGTACAGATGATAACGTCGCAGTTCGGTTTGTCTGCGGTCAACACTTCATTCAGTTCTTTTGCCAAAGCAATACCTTCTTGCAGGTTCTTGTTCATTTTCCAGTTTCCTGCTACAATGTTTTTTCTCATTTTGTTTTAAGTTTTAAAAGGGTTAATATACTATTTTGTCGTTAAGGGGTTAAGAAGTTAAGCCAGTGGCCTGATTCGTATGTATTGACTTAACTTCTTAACTTCTTGACTCTTTCTTCTTTTTCTTCTTGCTCCATTCCAGCCAGCCTAAATCGCATAGGGTCAGGAAGATGAGTGGACCGAAGAACCAGCCGAACACCAATATGATTTTATGCCATGTGTTGGGAGGTTCCAACCGGCCGATGGGAAGTTGGTCTAAAGGTGCATTCAACTGATATTCGTCGGGGATGTTGTTTACGCTCCACTTGTTCAGAATGGTTCCGTCCTTCAGAAGCAACAGGCCCGGATTGGAGCGGATAATGGTTTTCAGGGTAATTTCGTCCATGATGGCAAAAGGATATTCAGCACCGGTATTGTCTTGCCACATCGCGATGTCTTCGTCGGATGAAGCGGTGACACACAAGAAGCTGTATCCATATTCTGAACAGTAGTCGTACACTTCGTTGAATAAATCCATCCCGCTCTCATCGGCGTGCCGCAGGTTGGGCGAGATAAGTAAGAACGTGTAATTGTCATCGTTCAGGATTTCTTCGGTCAGGTCGGTGCCGTCCTCTTGTGAGGTGAGGTGAAAATCGTGAGTAGGCGGTTCGTAGCCTTTCTCTTTTACCCGCGTTTGGGCTTCGACGAATGTCCATGTCGAGTCGGAGGGAAAGTTGTCGATGGTAAATTCTTGCTCTTTCCCGTCTTTAGCATAGATGAATGTTGTCTCGTAAGTTGTGAGTTTCACCCCTTCGGGGATTTCCATTCCTTGGCGGATGTTCATGCCGATGTGATAAGGACGGAAATCGAATACGGGCAGTTCGCGGACACAGTAGATGGAGAATACGATGATGAACACCACGGTGTAGAGGGCTATCAGCCAGTCTACCTTTTCGGTGACCAGTTTCCTGATGTAGGTTTTCCGATAACGGAATACAGTGATGGCGGCAAGTAACAGCACGATGTTCTTGCCAAAGGTTTCCCAGTTGGTCAGGATAATAGCATCGCCGAAACAGCCGCAATCTGCTATCGGATTGTCAATGGCAAGCCATAGGGTGAGTGGAGTCATGAATGCCATGACCAGCAGGAGCAATGTGGAGGTCGCTTTGCGGTGGATGCCAAACAGCAGATAGACACCCAATGTAAACTCGAATGCTCCCATTGCCATGGAACCTACGTATGGGACGAACTGTGGAACAACCTGAAGCAGGCCCCACGCTTCCAGATAATCTTGTATCTTATAGGCGGTGCCGAAAGGGTCGTTCGCCTTCACGAATCCGGAGAAGATGAATACGGCTGCCAGCAGGAAACGGCAAACGTTTACTCCGACGACAAGGGCTCTATGTAAGCATTTATTCTCCAAATTCCAGTTTGATTAAAGCGAATACTGCATAATTAATCATATCCATGTAGTTGGCGTCTACGCCTTCCGAAACCAATGTGTTCCCACTCAATGCTTCAATCTGCTTGGTGCGGTACAGCTTCATCAAAATCAAGTCGGTGTACGACGTAATGCGCATGCTGCGCCACGCTTCGTCATAATCGTGATTTTTTTTCAGCATCAGTTCCATGGCATCTTTGGCATATTTGTCGTATAGTTCCAAGGCTTGTGCTTCGGTGATATCTTCCTTTTCTGCATAGCCCAGTTCCAGTTGGATCAGTCCGATGATACCATAGTTGACTATTGCCATAAATTCGGGGCGTATGCCCTCGTTTACCAGACTGACACCTTTGATTTCGATGCTTCGGATACGGTTCGCCTTGATAAACAGCTGGTCGGTTACTGAAGAAGAACGCATAATGCGCCATGCGGCTCCGTAATCGTGCAGCTTTTTGGTGAACAAATCCCGACAGGTGGTGATGACGTGCTTAAATTGTTCTTTCGTATCTTTCATACGCTTGTATCATGAATTTATGTCGCAAAGTTACGATTTTCCTGGTAAAGCGCGTAATAAATCGGTAAGATTTGTCGGATTTATGTAGGAAGTTAAAAAAGTGAAGGAGTTAAGAAGCAATATCCTATCAGGCTCTTAACTCCTTAAACCACTTATTTGTACGATTGTTTATAGATATTCAGTACTTCATCGTCGGTCAGCGGACGAGGATCGAGGGTAAAGAGGCTGCCCATGGTATCTCGTGCATTTTGTACCATCTTGGGAAAGTCTTCTTCTTTGATACCCCAGTCGCTCAATTTGATGTTGTCTACGTGACATTCGCGTTGCATGCGTACCAGTGCATCAATGAAATCGCTCGGACGGTTGCTCTTTTGTTGGGTCATGACATCTGCCATTTTCATAAAACGTTTCATGCAGTCGTTGCGGAAAGTTTCGAAGTAGGCTGTACTGATGGCAATCAGTCCGGCTCCATGAGGCAGTTCGGGATAATAGGCACTCATGGCATGTTCCATAGAATGTTCGGAAATGCAACAAGATGTAGCTTCTACCAGCCCGGCCAGTGTGCTGGCCCATGCTACTTTGGCGCGTGCTTTGATGTCGCGTCCGTCATTGACGGCTACCGGCAGGTATTTATAGAGCAGGCGGATAGCTTCCAGTGCGTACAGGTCGCTTATAGGAGTAGCACAATTGGCAAGGAAGCCTTCTGCTGCATGGAAGAAGGCATCGAAGCCCTGATATGCCGTGAGATGGGGAGGTATGGTAACCATCAGCGTCGGGTCGACAATGGAGAGTACTGGAAAGGTAAGTGGGCATCCGAATCCGATTTTTTCCTGTTTCTCTTCGTTGGTAATCACTGTCCATGGATCGGCTTCCGTACCGGTTCCGGCTGTGGTCGGTATGGCTACAATGGGAAGTGCTTTTGTGACCGGACGCCCTTTGCCCGTACCTCCGTTTACGTAGTTCCAGTAATCACCATCATTGCATGCCATGACGGCGATGGCTTTTGCAGAGTCGATGCTGCTTCCTCCTCCCAACCCGATGATAAAGTCGCATTTCTGCTCGCGGCAGATGGCTGCGGCTTCCATAACATGTGTCTTGATGGGATTAGGAAGAATCTTATCGTATACAATGGCACTGACATCGTTTTCAGTAAGGTATCCCAATACTTTATCCAGGTATCCATATTTTTTCATGGACGTTCCGCCGGATATGACTATCATGGCTTTTCTGCCGGGAAGTGTTTCGGTAGCTAATTTCTTTATTTCACCGCACCCGAACAATATCTTGGTGGGTACGTACAAACTAAAAACTGGATTTGAGTTCATATCTGTTTGCTTTTAAAGGTTCATCATTTTCAAAGATACGAATAAAACCATTGCTTGTTGCCAGCAGAGTGTTAATTTTTTCAATTTAGAAGCTGTTTTGAATTTATCGTGCGATGATTTGGATGAGTTTTTGAGGCATTTTCGCTTCTGTGATGAGGAAGATAGCGGGCTATCTGACGAAGAACAGGAGCGAAAAGGACCAAAAAATCGCCCAAAGCACACACGAAAACAGATACATCAAGCCAAGAAAAACTTTTTGGAGAAATTCAAAACAGCTTCTTAGGGCTTGTTTAATTTTGTTCAGGTTAAGAGCCTGTCTTAAATCTTCCAATAAAATAAGGACTCCTTGTCGGCTAAAGGACATTCATATTAATATTCTATCAGGATTCTTTTGCGTTTGTTTCCGCTCTGTGTTTCTGATTTCGGGGTTATTGTTGCTTTTTATAACTTACAATGGCCCACAGATAAAGCACAGTGGCAAAAATGGCAAGTGTACCCAGCTGCGGCAGAATATCGGTGAGACTGCTTCCTTTCAGGTACACCATGCGCATGATTTCCATAAAATAACGCAATGGATTGGCGTAGGTGATGCATTGTGCCCACTGGGGCATGCTGCTGATGGGGGTAAACAATCCGCTCATCAGAATGAATATCAGCATACAGAACCACATGACAAACATGGCTTGTTGCATGGTGGCTGAATAATTGGAAATGACCAGTCCTAAACCAGACACCACGAAGGTAAATACGATGGTGGCAATGTAGATGCAAAAGATATTCCCCGAAGGAGTAAGTCCGTATACCAGCCATGCCAACAGCATACAAAGGTTGAGAACGATGAATCCGATAAGCCAATAGGGTAATAACTTACTGAGTATGAAAGTGAATCGGCTTACGGGAGTGACATTGATTTGCTCGATGGTACCGGCTTCTTTTTCGCCTACAACGTTCAGTGCCGGAAGAAATCCGCAGAGCAGTACGAGCAACATGGTCATCAGTGCCGGAACCATGTAATTCTTGTATTCAAGGTGTGGATTGAACAGGTAGCGTATGGAAGTGTTTCCGGCAGGTGCAAGAATCTGGTTTAAATACGAACTGCCCAATCCACCTTTAGTCCCGTTGACGGCATTGACGGCAACCAGTGCTGAGGCAGGTCTGCCGTTCACTTGTTCTTTTTCAAAACCACGAGGTATTTCCAACAGCATGTCGGCACGGTCTTTCTCGATGGCTTCCAGTCCGTCACGATACGTGTCGGGCAGTCCGGTCAGCTTAAAATAAGGTGATGCTTCGATTCGGTGTACCAGACGTTCGGAAGAAGGGCTATGGTCGTTGTCGATAATCACAATGCGCAGGTCTTCTATTTCCAGGGTGGCAGCCCATGGTATAATCAGCATCATCATGCATGGGAAAAGCAGAATGAGACGTGGCAGGAAACTGTTGCGTGCCAGTTGCTTGAACTCTTTTTCTATCAGGTAGCGTAGTGTCATAGGCTTTCATTCTAAACGGTTCTTGAATTTGCGGGCAGTGATGCCTATCAGGGCGATGGCCATTACCAGCAGGACGGTTACTTCGTGCCAGACGTAGGCAAGTGGTACACCTTCTATCATGAGTTTTCGTACCAGGCCGACGTACCAGCGTGCCGGAATGAGACAGGAGAGGGCTTGCAGAATACCCGGCATACTTTCGATGGGAAAGATGATGCCCGACAGGATGATGGTGGGAATCAGCATCACCATGCCTGATACAAGCATGGCTGCTACCTGTGTCCGGACAAGGCACGACACGAGCAATCCTAATGCCAGCGAGACGAAGATGAACAGCAGGGATACACTCAGCAGGCTGAACAGATTGCCTGCAATGGGAACCTGGAGTACAAATACCGAGAGCAGCAGAATGGTGGTCAGGTTGATAAGGGACAAGACGAAATAGGGTACTGCTTTCGAGAGGATGACAAACAACGGATTGACGGGAGAGACAAGCAAGACTTCCATCGTTCCGGTTTCTTTTTCGCGTACAATGGAAATGGAGGTCATCATCGCACATATCAGCATCAGGATAAGCCCCATTACGCCTGGTACGAAGTTGTAGGCACTTTTCATTTGTGGATTATAGAGCAGCTTGCCCGATACGATGAGGCTGGGGGAAGCATCTGCTTTTGTTCCGGTCCGTTTGATGGCATTTAGGGCGGTATGCAGGATTCCATTGGCATACGTGCTCCGTGTGACGGCAAGGTTGGGATCCGTGGCATCGGCTATTAGCTGGATATCTTCTGCATCCATACGCAAGCGATTCAGGTCGGAAGGGAAAACTACTGCCAGTTCTATCCGGTTCCGTTTAAACAACCGGTCTATTTCATCGGGCGAATGTACGATGTATTTTACATGGAAGTATTCGCTGGCATCCAGCCGCTCGACTATACGTTGCACTTCTGCATCGCTAGAAGGCATCAGTACGGCGGTCTCTACATTGCGTACTTCGGTAGAGATAGCAAAGCCGAAAAGGATAATCTGTACGATGGGCATTCCTATCAGTATCAGCATCGTGCGCCGGTCGCGCAGGATGTGACAGAACTCTTTCCGGATAAAGGCGATAAATTGTTTCATAGTCGTATGTTTCTTTTTTTACCATAGAGGAAAAATTAAAGTCTCTGTGTGCTTCGGTTCCTCTATAGAGAGCTGTCAGTTCCCGTTTCGTTTCGCTTCGCGTGCCAGGAGTCGGAACACTTCATCCATATCCTTGGCATTGAACATCTCTTTTAATTTTGCCGGTGTGTCGAGTGCTCGGATGCGTCCGTCTACCATCATCGAGATGCGGTCGCAATATTCTGCTTCGTCCATATAGTGTGTGGTGACGAATACCGTGATGCCTTGGTGTGCAGCCTGGTAAATTAGTTCCCAGAACTGGCGGCGAGTGGCAGGGTCTACGCCTCCGGTAGGTTCGTCAAGGAATACCAGCTGGGGGCGATGGAAAATAGCTACAGAGAATGCCAGTCGTTGTTTCCAACCCAAGGGAAGCTCGCGTACCAAGGTGTGGCGACTTTCATACAGTCCAATGCGATGAAGCATCTCCTCGGCGCGAGGCGGTATTTCCTTGTCGGGTACACCGTAGATTCCGGCAAAGAGACGCACGTTTTCCCATACGTTCAAGTCTTCGTAGAGTGAGAATTTCTGGCTCATATATCCGATGCGCCGTTTGATTTCTTCGCTCTGCGTGTATACGTCGAAGCCCATAACTTCAGCATTTCCTCCGGTAGGCAGGCTCAGTCCGCAAAGGATGCGCATGGCAGTGGTCTTGCCGGCTCCGTTGGCTCCTAGGAAGCCGAATATCTCTCCGCTTTTCACTTCGAACGAGATGTGGTCGACTGCCGTAAAATTGCCGAACTGTTTTACCAGTCCGTTGACGCGGATGATGGTTCCGGTTTCGGTGTTATCTATATCGCGTTGCAGGCCGGGCGGGCATAAGATGTTGCGGAAACGGTCGAGAATGACTGCTGGGGTATCGATGCCCCGTACATTTCCTTCTTGTAAAAAGGCAATCCGGTTACAACGTCTGGCTTCGTCCATAAAGGGAGTCGAGACCACGATGGTCATCCCTTGCGTACGGAGCTTAGCCAGTATCTGCCAGAATTCTTTACGTGATACGGGGTCGACTCCTGTTGTCGGTTCGTCCAGGAAAAGTATTTCCGGTGAATGCACCAATGCACAGCAGAGAGCGAGTTTTTGTTTCATTCCTCCCGAAAGGGCTCCTGCCCGTCGGTTGGCGAAGGGAGCTATTTGTTCGTAAATGTCTTTTATTTGTCCGTAATGGGCTTTTACGGTAGTCTGGAAAACGGTGGCGAAGAAATTCAAGTTTTCTTCTACCGTCAGGTCTTGATACAAGGAGAAACGTCCAGGCATATATCCTATACGCTTCCGTATCTCTTTATATTCTTTTCGTACATCGTAACCCATCACCGATGCTGTGCCTGTATCCGCATTCAGAAGGGTAGTCAGAATGCGGAATAACGTGCTTTTCCCTGAGCCGTCGGGACCAATCAGTCCGAACAGTTCACCTTGTCCTATCTCAAAAGACACTTCGTGGAGGGCTTTTGTCTTTCCGTAGTATTTGCTGATGCCTTTGACTTCAATCACTTTCATCGGTTTGGAATTTTACTTTGCCATACATGCCCAGTTTGATGATACCGTCATTGCGGACAGCTATCTTTACGGCATATACCTGATTGGCACGTTCATCATCGGTCAGGATAGTTTTGGGGGTGAACTCTGCCTCGTCGGCTATCCAGCTCACGATACCGGCATAAGTTTTTAGGTTGTCGTCGCCGAAATCGGCATATACTTTTGCTTCCATTCCAATACGGACCGATGCAAGTTGTGTAGATGTGATGTAAGCGCGCAGGAAGATGTGTTCGGTATCGGCAATTTTGAACAGTGGCTTTCCTACCGATGCCAGTTCGCCTGGTTCGGCATATTTGGCAAGGACGGTACCGTTGATAGGAGCCACAATGTGACATTTCTGCAGTTGGTCTTCTATCTGCGCCATTTGGATGGCGACTGAAGAACTCTGTTCGTTCAAACTGGCTGTACTATTATATAAGGTAGAGCGTTGGGCTTCGAGTTGGCTTTCCAATACGGCTATCTGCGATTCCCAGTCGTCCAGTTGCTTGCGGTTGGCTGCATTTGCTTTTAACAGGTTCTCTACGCGTGCCCGTTCGCGTTGTGCTGTGGCAAGTTGTTCTTGCAGGGCAGCTATCTGTTTGCGGATGTCGGGCCGCTGGTTGTCTACTGACTTCATATTTGCCTGAAGTTGCAGTTTTTTCAGATAGAGCTGGACAGTGTCGGTCAGCCCTACTTCTTCTCCTTGTTTCAGCCGGACACCTTCTTCTGCATCCAGACGGAACAGTTTGCCGTTGCTTTCGGCAGACACGATAATCTCAGTGGCTTCAAAGGTGCCTGTCGCATCGAAGTCGATGTCCGGATGGCAGGATGCCAGCAGTATGCTTGTCAGTGAGGCAAAAAATAAAGAATAAGTTTTCATACGTTTGAGGTTATGGGTTTATGGTCGGTTGGTTGTTGGTAAGGTGCTGTTGCTGGTATTGGTGCATCAGCAGTTGGATTTCGTGTAACGCTTTGGCTTGTCGGGCAAGGCTTTCAGCGGTTACTTCGCGTAACATTTCAGTCACGCTTAGCGTGCCGTTGGCTACTTTGGCTTCAGCAGATTGCCGGATGTTGCTGCGCAAGCGGATGATTTCGTCATCGTCTTTCATCTGTTTCTGGAGTGCAAGCAGGATGCCGTCTTGTTCAGCCAGTTGCAGTCGGGTATTGAAGAGGAACAGGTCGCGGTTGCTTTCTATCTGCAAGCGGCGGGTATCCAGCTTCCGTTTGTCGTTTTTCAGGGTATACAAGTTACCGAAGTTCCACGTGAGACGTGCTCCTACGATGTAATATGCCCGGAATTGGTCTTTCAGAAAGTCCAGTCCAGGATTGCCGTATGCGCCTTGTGCGAAGAGTCCGATGCGGGGCATATAGCCTGCTTGCAGGTTGTGACGTTCCACTTCGAGGCTTTGTACTTGTGCATTATACAGATCCAGCTCCGGCCGGGCGATACGGAAAGCAGTCTTGTCATCGGGGGAGACAGGGCGTATCAGCTGGGTTTGTTCGTCCAAAGGCTTGCCGGTGAGCAGCGAAAGCATGCGCAGGTAGGCGGTGCGGTTGGCGGTGAGCTGTGTCCGTTGCTGACGGGTGTTGAGGATTTCCACCTGCACGGCATCTACATCGGCATCGTTGGCTATGCCGTTGTCACGATAAGCACGTATGTTTTTCAGGTTGCGTTGCAGGTCTTCTTCAAGCAGGCGGTTCTGTTCCAGTTGTTCGTCTATCAGCAGGATGCCGAAGAATACTTGGTTTACCTGTTCATTCAGGGCGTACATCGTGACGTTCAATTGCCTCCTGCTTTCTTCGGTTTCGGTTTTGACTTGTTCCTTTCTGGCTCGGATGTTGCCTCCGTCCCAGATGTTTTGTGTTACTTCCAACTGTATTTGATATTGGTCTTTGGGCAATCCCTTCATGCCGATGCCGGGGATGTCGAACGGGAAAGTGGTGGCTTCGCTTTGGTAGGATACTTTTCCACTGAGGCTGACTTGGGGCAGGTTGCCGCGGGTTGCATTGTCAAGTGTGTATTGTTCTGACAGGCGGAGCAGGTCGTATTGCCTTGCCAGCGGATAGTTTTGTTGCGCGGCAGCCCGGCACTCGTCCAGGGTCACCTGTCCGAAAGAGGAAAGGCAGAAGCATCCCACCAGCATCAATAAACAGGTTCGTATCATAAGCATGTCGTTTTTTAAGGTTCTTTTTGCAAATATAGATTGTTCTGTTCATATTCAGAAGTTCCATTACTTGTTTCAAATGTTCTATTTGTTTGATTTTGTACTGGCTATCTCCTGTTTTTGCTGTGAATTATTATCTTTGCAGGAGGTAGAGAACATTGGTTTATCTTAAAATTTAGGATATGGAACAGAAAGACTTTTTTTTGCTTGCTTTGCAACAGATACACGATTTTCCTTTTACACGGTGTAATGCGAGTCGTTTCATCACTCCCGAACTGGGTTTTGTGCGTTCGGTAGAGGGGATGGACGAGATTGCGGAGTCAATTCTGATACCGGGAAGACCCTATCGCCTGACAGAAGGACGGATTGTTTATATCCAGTCGGGATATATCCGGGCTCGTATTAATTTACGTGAAGTGACGGTTTCAGGCGGGCAGCTGATTGTGTCTTCGCCAGGAGCTGTGCTTGAGTTTGAGGAAATGCCTGCGAATATGGATGTGACCATGCTGGCCTTTACTGATGACTTTATGGAAGGTTGGCAAAAAGAGCCTTTGTTGCATGCTTATCTGCAAGGTGGACTTTTTTTTGCTGTCGATTTGGATGAGAAGGAACGAAAGCGGCTGGAAGTGTTTTTGGACCTGATTTGGGAAGTGTTGCACGACGAACCTTTTCCGCGTGACACTGTCCGAAGCCTCATTTCTGCTTTGTTTCGTCAGATAGAAGTATTTTATCATCGCGATGCTGCGGTGGCGCGTCAGGAGCATACCCGGCAGGAAGAAATATTCAACCGGTTCTTGAAACTTGTTAACAGATATGCCGTACATGAGCGGAACATCACTTTTTACGCCGATGAACTGTATTTGAGTCCACGTTACCTGAGTACGCTTATCAAGCAGGTCAGTGGGCGGACGGTGATGGACTGGGTCAATGCTGCGGTGGTACAGGAAGCCAAATTACAACTGCGCCATACCGACAAACTGGTATATCAAATAGCTGATGACTTGAATTTTCCCAATGCTTCGTTCTTCTGCAAGTTTTTCCGTCGGATGACTGGAAAGACACCACATGCTTATCGGGATGAAGACTGAGTGAAATAAAATGCCACAGATTACACCGATTATATAATGAATGAAAAAATCGGTGTAATCTGTGGTGAAAAACAGAGGGCTGCTTTATTTCTTCTTGGCAGCAGGCTCTTCAATGTCAACCAGTTCTACTTCAAAAATCAGTGTAGAGAAGGGTTTGATTTTACCCGTGTTGCGTGAGCCATAGCCCAATTCTTGCGGGATGTAGAGAATCCACTTCGAACCTACCGGCATCATGGTCAGCGCTTCGGTCCATCCTTTGATGACTTGGTCTGCACGGAAGCTGGTCGGTTCTTTGCGTTTGTAAGACGAATCGAATTCTGTACCGTCGATTAACGTGCCTTTGTAGTGTACTTTCACTCTCGATGTCTTTTCGGGTACTTTGCCGTTACCTTCTTTCACAACCTTATATTGTAAGCCGCTCGGAGTAACTTTCACACCTTCCTTGGTCTTGTTGGTGGCAAGGAAGTCTTCGTTCTGTTTCTTGTAGTCGGCATATTTCTCGGCAAGTGCCTTTTCTTTGATGGCATCTACGCGAGTACGTACGTACAGGCTGGCAGAGTCGGCAGAGAAGAGAGATTGTTCTTTCACTGCAGCGATGAATCCGGCAAGGAAGTTTTCTTTCGTCAGGCTTTGTGCAGAGTCACCTTCAAAAATTTGGCCGTTGATGGCATCGAACATCTGACCGCTGACTTGTTGTCCGATTTGCATACCCATCAGGTAAGCTCTTTCTTTATCTTCCGTTGTCTTTATGCCTTGTTCGATACCGCGGATGAAATCATCATAATAGGCCGAATCAATCCCCATGCGGCCAAGTGCATAGTCTTGCAGTCCTTGTGTGTTGCTTACACCCATCATGTATGAGAGGGTGTCCACTTCGGTTTTCATGTTGGCTTTCGGTCCTTGTGCGCACGATGCCATGCCTCCAGCGATAGCCAATGCCATTAAAAAAGGAGTCTTTTTCATTTGCTTGATGTTTTTATATTTGTTGTTGATAATTCTTGTTCAGCAGTTTAAGCACTGTCGTAACACACACAGGTAACGTATATTTCCTTCTTCTGATGGACACAGATAAATAATTAAAACTGTGCACGTCTGCTTTTGTCGCCTGTGTGCCGTTAATTATAATACTTCAATCAGCTCCACTTCGAAGATGAGCGTGCTGTGCGGAGGAATCATCTCGCCTGCACCTTGTGCGCCGTAAGCAAGGTCGGACGGGATGTAGAGTTTCCATTTTGCACCTTCCGACATCAGTTGCAGTGCTTCCACCCAACCTTTTATTACTTGGTTCACGCCGAATACGGCAGGTTCGCCCCGCTTGATGGAACTGTCGAATAATGTTCCGTCTATCAAAGTGCCTTCATAGTGGCACCGTACGCGGTCGGTGGCTTTTGGCTTTTTGCCATTGCCTTCCTTGATTACTTCGTATTGCAGGCCGCTGGGAAGGGTCACGATGTTCGGTTTCTTCTTGTTTTCTTCCAAGAAAGTTTTTCCCTTGGCTATGTTTTCCGCATTGGCTTTTTCTTCCAGTTCGGTAAAGAACTTATTGACGATTTCGCGTGCTTCGTTATGCGTAATGGCAGTCTTGTTGCCTTCTAATACGTCTTTTACTGCTTGTGCAAAATCGTTTACGTCGATGCTGCGGGCGCCCATACTCCACAAGTTCTGACCTATGCCTAAGCCAATGGCGTAACTGAATTTATCCATAAAGTCTTTGAGTTAAAAGATATTGTTTTTCTTTAGTCGGCGCAAAGGTATCTTTTTTATTTGAATAAGAGCTTCTGTAAGCGATTAAATTTTCTTATTTTTGTATGGTTAATCGTATGAAGGAGGAACTTGCGTATGAAAAAGTTGGTTATATTGACAGGAGCAGGCATGAGTGCCGAGAGCGGAATCAGTACTTTCCGCGACTCTGGAGGGTTGTGGGAGCAGTATCCCGTAGAACAAGTGGCTACACCCGAAGGCTATCGGGCGAACCCGAAGTTGGTAATAGATTTCTATAACGCGCGGCGTAAGGAACTACAACGCGTGAAGCCCAACCGCGGGCATGAGCTGATAGCCGAATTGGAAAAGGACTTCGACGTGACGGTCATTACACAGAACGTCGACAACTTGCACGAACGGGCAGGAAGCCACCATGTCATTCATCTGCATGGGGAACTGACCAAGGTTACATCGAGCCGGGACCCGAACAATCCGGCATACATCAAAGAGTTGAAGCCCGAAGAATGGGAAGTGAAGATGGGCGACCTGGCCGCCGACGGCTCCCAGCTCCGTCCGTTCATCGTGTGGTTCGGCGAGGCGGTGCCGATGATAGAAACCGCCATCGGATACGCCGAGCAAGCCGATATATTCGTCATTATCGGCACTTCGCTCAATGTGTATCCTGCGGCCGGACTGCTCAATTATGTGCCGTCTCGTGTACCGGTGTACCTTATCGACCCGAAAGAAGTCACCATTGTTTCGGGCAGGAAGGTGCATGTTATCCGCAAGGGAGCTTCGGAAGGAATGGAAGAATTAAAAAATATGTTATTAAAAGAACGGTGATAAACAAATCTTCCCTATATTTGTTCCATCATATAAAAGAACATTATAGCTAACTTAAAACAATTGGACGTATGAAAAAGTACATTTGCACCGTATGTGATTGGGAATACGATCCCGCTAAAGGTGATCCCGATAACGGCATCGCTCCGGGCACAGCATTCGAAGACCTGCCCGAAGATTGGGTTTGCCCGGTTTGTGGAGTAGGAAAAGAAGATTTCCAACCGGTAGAGGAGTAAATTCCTTTAGAGGTTAGAAAAGCCGAAAGCCGGTCTGCGTAGCGTAATGCTTGCAGGCCGGCTTTCCTGGTGTATGCTCGGCATGAGTATTAGCTAACGGGTGCAAGTCCCTAATGAGCCCTAATAGCGGGAATCATACAGCCCAAAGCAAGGGTGTCCATCGCGAGTTGGAATCTGAAAGAAGCTGGC
>NZ_NFKD01000130.1:0-1944 GCF_002160215.1 Bacteroides sp. An19
GCTAACTCCCGTCAAGGCACGGAAACTTTTGCTGTTGTCTTTATGGTCGTGGTAATTCATGTTGCAAAGGTACGCGTATGCGCGATATATAACAAATCTAAATTACATAAACTCTATTGTTAGGAATGTTCGTCGGCTGCAGCCTGAATGTGACAACATCATGTACCGACCTGACCGAGACCCTCTATAGCGACTTGAACGACACGAACATTGACCTGACCAACCCGGATGACATCCAGTTGTTGGAAGGCCAAGCCATCGCCCAATACCGATACCTGCATACCAGTTGGTTTGGATTGTTCCATCAGTTGGAAATCTGCACTGACCAGTACATGGTTCCCCTGCGCATTGGTATCGGCTGGGGTGACGTTTACATCAACGGACACAAACACAATTGGGATTACAACTTCGGTTTGTCGGAAAACAATTGGGGTTATGCGTACAATTGTATCAACTATTGTAACATGGTACTGGACAACCTGCCCGAAGATAATGTAGAAGACCGCGCACAGATGCGTTTCTTCCGTGCCCTAACTTACTACCACCTGTTAGACCTTTTCCGCAACATTCCGCTGCAGACCACAATGAACAATCCCGATGGTTACGTGCCCGAACAGGTGTCGGGAGAGGAAATCTATAATTTCTGCGTCAGCGAACTGAACGACATCAAAGATGTCATCACCACCGATTACATCCACGGCTGGGGCAACAAGTACGCCGTATGTATGGCACTTGCCAAGCTGTACTTGAACAAAAACGTTTACTTGGGCACCAACGACAACCAAGGCTATGAAGACGCCTTGGCAGAAGTAGAAACCGTCCTGACCGAAGGAGGCTTTGAGTTGGCGCCCAACTACAAAGACAATTTCCGCGAAAATCTGGAAGGTAATCCCGAAATCATTTTCTGCGTACCGGGCGACCGTACCCATGCCGTCAACTTCAACCTGATGACCTACGTCATGCCGCAAGCCGGTATGGATGCTTACGCCAGCACCGCTACCGCCACCAACGGTTCGTGCGCCATCCCGCAGTTTATCGATACCTATTCCGCCAACGACAAACGTTTGGCTGATACCTGGGCAATGGATTTGCAGCACTACGCCGTAGAGAATGCCGACGGTACATATACCCCCAATGCGGGCGACCCCATCCCCTTTACGGCCGATGACTGGTCGGGCACGGGTTACCTGAACTACAACAAGAACGTGCACTCCATCGACGGTGCCTACCAGCAAGAAGGTTATCGCCTGCACAAGTACGAGATAGTAGGAGGAGGTAACTGGGGAACTACCTCGGACGACTTGGTCATCTTCCGCCTGGCGGATGCCATGTTCATCAAGGCGGAATGCTTGCTGCGCTTGGGACGCGACGAACAGACCGCAGCCGACTTGGTAACAGAAGTCCGCAAACGTTCGTTTGAATCGTTGGCGGAAGCCACCCGCACCGTAGCCGACCTGAAAGGCGGAAGCGTATATGCCTACGGACACAGCGAGTATGAGCCGATAGCTTACAACGACTGGAGCAACTACATCAGCACTTACGAAGGTGGCGATGACATCGAGTTGGGCGGCTTGTTCGACGACTTGGGCTGGGAATTCGCATGCGAAGAGCACCGCCGTCAGGACATGATCCGCTTCAAGATGGCAGACGGACGCAACGTGTTCAACGGCAAATCTTACTTCTGTAAGGATGCCGTCACCACCGACCACTGGAACATCTTCCCGATTCCTGAAAGCGTGATGCGTACCAACACCACCATCGAACAGAATCCGGGCTATACGGGAGCAAAATAACCATCAACCTTTTAATCATTTATCCTTATGAACAATAGTTAGTTATAAAATTATTATTTGTAAATATTTTTACGCTGCCCTATAGGCAGCTATATCAATGAGTTCTTTGACAAGTTTAGCATTTATCTTCTTGTTTGGTCTTGTGCCAGAC
>NZ_NFKD01000131.1:0-1690 GCF_002160215.1 Bacteroides sp. An19
TTAGTTCCTATGTTTGTAATGTGCTAGCAAAATAGCATAAAGCCAAGAGAATTATTAAATTTGTAAATGAAAGAAATAACTTAATACCCCCATGACTTTATGCGTAAACAAAGTAACACATTAAATTTTGAAGGACAAAATATTTATGTAGGAATTGATGTGCATCTGAAGAGTTGGACAGTAAGTATTCTGAGCGATCATCTCCACCACAAGACATTCGTTCAGCCCCCGAGTCCGGAAGCCCTGTTCTCTTATCTTCACGCGCATTTTCCCAACGGGAATTATCTGTCAGCCTATGAAGCCGGTTTCAGTGGCTTTTGGGCGCATTATAAATTGGTTGAAATGGGAATACAGAATATAGTAGTTAATCCGGCGGATGTCTCCACCAGCCAGAAGGAACGTCTTCAGAAGACGGATGCAGTGGACAGCAGGAAAATAGCCAGGTCTCTGCGTAACAATGAACTGACAGCCATCCATGTCCCTTGCAGGGAGACATTGGAGATCCGTACCCTTTTGCGCAGCCGTGACGCCCTTGTCCGTGACCTGGCAAGAATGAAACAGCGCGTCAAGGCATTCCTGTATTATTATGGGATTGACTATCCTAAAGAATTCCAGCACAGCGGCACCCACTGGTCACGCGCTTTCATGAACTGGCTGCGTAACGGTATCCGCATGGATACGGAGGAAGGGGGTGCCGGTCTTTCCCTTTTGCTGGATTCCGTAGAGTCACAGCGCAGGCTTCTTCTGGAAGCGACACGGAAGCTGAGGGCGCTTTCCCGTTCAGACGGATATGCCACCGACTACGAACTGCTACGTTCCGTCCCGGGCATAGGCATGATAACGGCTTTGTCTTTACTCGCCGAACTGGAAGATATACGGCGTTTCGCCAATTCGGACAGGCTTGCGGGGTATATCGGCCTTGTCCCCACTTCCCACTCCACGGGTGAGAAAGACAATAAGGGGGAGATGACCTTCCGGGGGCAGATGCAGTTAAGAAGCAAACTGATAGAATGCGCATGGTTCGCAGCCCGGATTGACCCGGCCTTGAGCATGGCTTTTTCAAAGCTGACACGGCGGATGGAGCCTAACAAGGCCATTGTGCGGATAGCCCGAAAACTGTTGAACCGGATCTTTTATGTTTTGAAATATAAAAGGAGATATAAGAATGAGACAGTTGAATGACACGATGGACAACAACTATATGAATGACCGCTAACAGTTTCTTGCAGCCATCAGGTCTGCTTTCTTTAGAATGCGGCATTTTACTTTAATAGGACTGAAAAGGAACATGTGACCGGGAACTTCCCGGTTCACTGATAGAAGGTTGTCCATATAATAAGTTCCGGCAAGGAAAACGGCAGGTTTTCTTAGCCATGTAGCGATATCCGTAACACAAAGGGACAGGACCGATGTCCCATCCCTCAACAATGTTACGGCGTAACGCAGGGAGTCTATTGCTGGCAAGTTGCTCCTCAGCAGAGCTTGCATCCTCTTCAACTACTTGATTACAAAGCTAATGAAAACCTTTAATAAAATAAAAAAATTCTCTGGATATTTGGATTACAACATAGAAGAAGCTGTTTTGAATTTATCGTGCGATGATTTGGGATGAGTTTTTGAGGCATTTTCGCTTCTGTGATGAGGAAGATAGCGGGCTATCTGACGAAGAACAGGAGCGGAAAGGACCAAA
>NZ_NFKD01000132.1:0-1672 GCF_002160215.1 Bacteroides sp. An19
CAGGCAATTTGGAAGCGAGAATAGAAGAGACCATGGCAGCCTGGGAAAAGCAGTATGGTAGGAGCGATACGGCGCAAACGACAGGCGCACGCTTTATCCATGTGCTGCATCAGGCACGCAAACGGTACGGCAGACGTTGCGTGGTATTGATAGACGAATACGATAAACCTATCCTTGACGTGCTGGATACGGGATATGCCACTACGGTAGACGATGAAAGGCGTCTGCTGGAAGACCGTAATCGGGAAATATTGAAGAGTTTCTATTCGGTATTCAAAACCGCTGACGAGGACTTGCAGTTTGTGCTGTTGACGGGCGTGACCAAGTTCTCTCAGGTAAGTGTGTTCAGCGGGTTCAACCAGCCGAGCGACATCAGCATGGACGAGCAGTATGAAACGCTTTGCGGCATCACACAGGAAGAACTGGAGCATTATTTTGCCGAGCCTATCAAGGCATTGGCGGTAAAATATAAAGTTACTGAAGAAGGGATGCTGGAGATGCTGAAGCACCGGTATGACGGCTATCACTTCAGCGGCAACCTGACGGATGTGTACAATCCGTTCAGTCTGTTGAACGCGTTTGCCAAAAAGGCACTCCGTGACTATTGGTTCTCCAGCGGCACACCCACTTATCTGGTCCGCCTGCTGAACCATACGCAGGAGAACTTGAACGAACTGACCGGACGCTATTACCGCCCCGAAGAGTTTGTCGACTATAAGGCGGACGTGGAAAAGCCCTTGCCGATGATTTACCAGAGCGGCTATCTGACCATCAAGGGCTACAACCTTCGTCGAGGCACTTTCCTGCTCGACTTCCCGAATAATGAAGTGAAGAACGGTTTCGTGTCTTTAGTCGCATCCAATTACCTGCAGCCGGGGGAAAGTGTAAACGGCTGGATACAAGACGTACTGGATGCCTTGGAAGCAGGCGAACCCGAACAACTCCGCAAGCTGTTTACTTCTTTTCTTGCCAGTATTCCATACTCAATGCGTGCCAAGAAGGACGAGGCGGAAAAGGAACGCTTCTTCCACTATACGCTTTACCTCATCTTCCGCCTGATAAGCGTCTACACGGTCTATACGGAGAAGGAGCAGAGCCAGGGGCGTGCCGACTGCATCGTGGAGACGGATGACTACATCTATATTTTCGAGTTCAAGCGCGACGGTACGGCGGACGAGGCTTTGGTGCAGATAGAGGCGAAAGGTTATGCCCGACCCTACGAAGCCGACCCGCGCACCTTATATAAAATAGGTGTGAACTTCTCTTCCGAAACGGGGACGGTGGAGGACTGGAAAGTAGGTTAATGTTTATCAACCGTCTTAACAACCTGATTAAATGGAGTTAATACAATCCTTTCCCAGTCCTGACATACTGGGACTGTTGTTTTCACGCATCAGGACTGGAGTCCTATATGTATTAGGACTGCAGTCCTAGTATATTAGGATTATGCGAGGACTCATAAGCTTGCGGATAAGCAATTAGTCACCGTAGCCATTGCAGGCGTACTTTTATGAACGTATCTCATTTTTCAGTACCAAGAGCAGAGGTGATAAATAAAAAAGCGGTTCTTTTGAGCCGCCTTTTTATTGTCCCTTTCAGAATAATTTTGTTTCTTTGCGTAAATCCAAAACTTGATGCACGATGAAGTACCCGATAGGAATCCAAAGCTTTG
>NZ_NFKD01000133.1:0-1547 GCF_002160215.1 Bacteroides sp. An19
CTGTATTAGCCTGATTTTGGTTGACTATCTCAAAGTCTTAAACCTGTTAAAAGTTGCCTCGGTTATAGCTATCCGTTAATTTAGTTGACATCGGCACGGTCATCCCTGAATTTGGTTGCCTGTATGCTGTCTGTCGTCATAGAGTTCCATCCGGGGAACAAAAGTAAACAAATTTTCGGTATTACAACCCTGCAGCGGCGTTTATTGCCTCATCCCTGTATGACCGCCACCGTTTTTTCAACCTGCCGGTGCACCCTGAAGCCTGTGCCGGTGTCATCATGTCATTGCTCATATGCGGGCGTTCATTGTTATAGAACTCTATGCCCTTTGCCAAGGCTGCGGCTGCCTGCCCGATGCCTGTGAGGCTCATGCCTTTCAGCAACTCGTTCTTCACTGTGTTGTTGATGCGTTCGGCCTGCGCGTTCTCTTTCGGGTTCCCGTTTTCTGTCATGCTGATGCGTATGCCTTCGCCCTTGAGCAGCCTTACATATTCGGCACTTGCGTATTGCGTTCCACGGTCGCTGTGATGGATGAGCTTCTTCTTGTCCTGCTCATTCATGCCGGCCAGCCGCCGCATGGCCATTTCAAGCGCCTTTACGGGATAAGCCGCCGAAAGGTCGGGGCCGAGTGCCCAACCTATTATCTCATGGGTGTAGGCGTCGGTCACCAACGACAGGTATGCAAAGACGTGGTCGGCTTCCCCGCTCTTGAGTGGGATGTAGGTGATGTCGCTCACCCACAGCTGGCCGGGTGCGGTGGGTATGAAGCTCCGAGCAAGGTTGGGGTATGTACGCAGACCGTGCGAGGAATCCGTCGTGCGCGGCTTGCGGCGCTTGTTGCGCACCTTCAGGCCGTTGCGGTCGATGATCTCCTCAAACTTGTCACGCCCCACACGGTCGGCATCCGGGAAGTCGCGCCTGTACATGAACCAGAGCTTCTTCCCTCCGATGCCCGGGCATCTTTCCCTTATGCCGCGGATGTATTCCACGGCAAACGCCTCCCTGGCCGTCTTTTTCAGCACACGTGAACCGTCGTATTTGTAATAAGCCTGCTTGCTCACGCCAAACATGCCGCAAAGACAACGCACGGGGTATGCGCACGCGTCTTTGGCGTGCAGGTTCTCTACTGTTTGGCGCCAGCTTTTTTTCGTATGGATATGTTGAACTTACCTTCCGCAACGTTGATCATCTCATCGTAGAAGTCCGCACGCAGTTTCTGGTACGCCAGCTCCTTGTTCGCTTTCGCCAGTTCGGATTTCAGGCGGGCTATCTCTTCTTCTTCAGAAGGATTTGACGGAGGTTCCGACTCCGACGGCCGGAAATTACGAAGATTCTTCTTTCCCATTGTTTCATGCATGATTGGTCTTTCATTTGCAAAGGTACACAACCATTTGTGAACTTGGGTCTTGCTGACGCCTATCTTTGAAGATATTGCACGATAACTCATACCCTCCTGACGTAATTGGTACGCCAAAGATAAATACTCTTTCTTTAAAGTTTTTCTCATATTTCTTCTTTTTATGAGTCAACTTTTTTTAGGATAAGACA
>NZ_NFKD01000134.1:0-1511 GCF_002160215.1 Bacteroides sp. An19
TTGTAACGCATAATTGTAAAAGGGTCGTTTAATGAAATATCAACTTCTTATATCATTAAAGGATTGCTTCCTATATGTAATTCGTAGCGGACGGGGCGAGTGTTACCCGATTTTGCGTTAATAAACATTAAACGGGAAAATTTTATTCCCGGCCGTCCGCTTTTGAGGGCTTCAAACAATTACACAGATTCGTAACCGAAACGAAACATCCATTCGTTACATTCGCTCCCCAAATAACTGATAGCGGTATGAGGAACGATACAGACATACGGAAAGAGGCGTACCGGCGAATCTTAAAGCGGGAATTGTGCTGGTGGCTGGTTGCCATAGCGGGTGGATTGCTGCTTGCCGGAGTGTTCAGCGGGTCGGGAATAGTAAATATTTTCCTGCATGGCTTCCAAGGCATCGGGAGTTGCTGGGCGGGTATAATCTGTCTGGTGGTGACAGGCTACATCGCCTATTCCCTGCTGGGCATCCTGAGGGAGAAGCGGAAGCTGATAGGGCATGGCATCCAGGCCGAAGCTGTCGTCACGGCCATCCAGAAAGAGATAGATGTCGAGGAAGGCGGAGAGGCTTTCGTGGCAGTCTATGAATTCACCCTGCCCGGCGGTCGGAAATGGAAGGTTAAGGAACAGCTCAACGGCTCGCAGGCGGGGCTGTTGGGACTGATTGAGGTGGGAAGCCGCGTGCCCGTTTTCGTGGACCGCGACCATCCGTACAAGTTCTACTTATATACGCACCTCCTTGTCCGCCAATTCTATGAGGAGGACAAGACGTTTGTCAACAGCTTGGAAAAACTAAAGAGGCAGGGCACAAACGTGGGAAACATTGGCGAAGCGATACTCAGACACCAGGAGAGGGGGCAACGGGTGTTCCGTAGCCGTCGCAAATGGAGGTGGCTTCCATCGGCTATCGTTGCTTTTGTCATGGTCTTAGTAACAGCATTCGGCTACATAATATACAACAGGTTTGAGGCTTACGTGCTGGTTTCCAATCTGAACCTCCCGCCCGGTTTCAGCTACTACAATGCTTATGCCACGGAATTGCACGAATACCTCCCCGGAAATAACAGATGGAGTTATACCGACGAGGACGGATATGAAGACTGGACGTCTTCCTGGCGCTTTACCGACAAATGCAAACGTCCCATGTTTGTGGTGTGGGGCACACAGGGATTGACACACACAAGGACGACCAGCATGCTGATGATTCCAGAAAGCTATCGCGACAGGCTGGATGAGTTCATCTACGACATGAACGCCGACCTGAAACCAAAGCTGCAAAAGCTGTTGAAAGGGTTTGCGCCACGCACGGGCCTTTGCATCCTTTCCCCGGTATTGAAAGACACGATGCAGATAGAGGGCGGAGGATATTGGCCGCTGCTCACCTTGGGAGGTGCCTGCGCGACAGCTGCCGCTGAAATCCGCCTGAAAGCGTCGGGCATGAATCCGGATACCTTGAGGGTGAACAAGACGATGTTCTTTTACAAAGCCATAGAGGCGGTGTCCGAT
>NZ_NFKD01000135.1:0-1356 GCF_002160215.1 Bacteroides sp. An19
GTATTGCCGGATGACCCGAAGCCCGGCTTCCACCGCCTTCCTCCGCCCTTTCCGCTACGCTCCAAGGACGGAGGAAGGCGGTGGAGGAGTTGCACTTCTAACTTGACGGTGGGCTTTTTATAGAGCCTTTCAGTCATGTTTTCAGTACTTCCTAAGGAGTACTTCAGTACTGCCATGGAAGTACTGGAGTACTTTCAGGGAAGTACAGCTGTACTGGCTAAGGAGTACTGGAAAGTTAGAAACCTTCCTCAAATGATGTTTGTTCAGAAAGAGCTTTTGTTATCAAGTTGTATTCCTCAAACAAGAAAGCTCCTACTTCATCTTTCTTGTATCGTTTATATTCATAGTCTCTTTTTTCTGCATTGACCTCAAGTCTGATTTTCTTAATTCCTTTTTTTAATTTCTCAATATCTTCTTTGCTGATTTTATATTGAGCAATGATTGTATATCTGTGTATATTGTAGGTTAAAGAAACTACCTCACCTATGTTATCTTCCGCTTTCTCTTTGCAAAATAGTTTGATAACTTCATCATCATATAATTTGATGAGCATAGGAGAATCTTTAAACACGTAAAGGTTATTTAGGTCCGTTGTCACAGCCATTACGTCAAGTGTGTATTCTAAAGGTTCATTGCCCATTTGGGAAACGGATAATCCTAGTTCAAAATATAATTCGCTTTTTGTTGTATAAGAGGAGTTTTTTGTTGTTGAAATAAATCGGGAACCAGTCACCAGCCTTATACCATCGGATGTTTGCTGATTTGATTCAATAATAGGACATTGGTTATAAGCACCGAATAATCCTATTTTATAACCTTTTTCTTGAGCTACCATCGTAGTGAGGGACATCAATGTAGCCAATAGTATTAATAATAATTTCTTCATAGATATATTGTTTTAGTTTTCAGTCTCTGGTCTCCAAATCATATCTTTAAATCTTTCAACAGATTTTATCTCTATGTTAGGGAAAAATGTAGAATGCTCTGCTTTAATCAAACTTTCAATATGCATATTTTCGAATATATTGTATGTTGAATATAAACGCTCTGCATTAGGGAATAGCAACATATTGTAATAGAGTATGACTAATTCAGAAGAAGATAGCCCTGATTGAGCAAAAGCAAAGTAACTGTTAATTTTATTTTTTGCTTTCGTCTTTTCATTTTCATATTGGGGCGAATTAATATCAAGCTGGTTAAGCAAACTCTTTTTATAGTCATCTAGGTATTTAATTATATTAGAGTTTATGTAATTTAGATTTGTTATATATCGCGCATACGCGTACCTTTGCGACATGAATTACCACGACCATAAAGACAACAGCAAAAGTTTCCGTGCCTTGACGGGAGTTAGCC
>NZ_NFKD01000136.1:0-1232 GCF_002160215.1 Bacteroides sp. An19
AAAATAGCATAAAGCCAAGAGAATTATTAAATTTGTAAATGAAAGAAATAACTTAATAAAACCTATGACTTTATGCGTAAACAAAGTAACACATTAAATTTTGAAGGACAAAATATTTATGTAGGAATTGATGTGCATCTGAAGAGTTGGACAGTAAGTATTCTGAGCGCTCATCTCCACCACAAGACATTCGTTCAGCCCCCGAGTCCGGAAGCCCTGTCCTCTTATCTTCACGCGCATTTTCCCAACGGAAATTATCTGTCAGCCTATGAAGCCGGTTTCAGTGGCTTTTGGGCGCATTATAAATTGGTTGAAATGGGAATACAGAATATAGTGGTTAATCCGGCAGATGTCTCCACCAGCCAGAAGGAACGTCTTCAGAAGACGGATGCGGTGGACAGCAGGAAAATAGCCAGGTCTCTGCGTAGCAATGAGCTGACCGCCATCCATGTCCCTTGCAGGGAGACGTTGGAGGTCCGTACCCTTTTGCGCAGCCGTGACGCCCTTGTCCGTGACCTGGCAAGAATGAAACAGCGCATCAAGGCATTCCTGTATTATTATGGGATTGACTATCCTGAAGAATTCAGGCACAGCGGCACCCACTGGTCACGCGCCTTCATGAACTGGCTGCGTAACGGCATCCGCATGGATACGGAGGAAGGGAGTGCGGGCTTTTCCCTTTTGCTGGATTCCGTAGAGTCACAGCGCAGGCTTCTTCTGGAAGCGACACGAAAACTGAGGGCGCTTTCCCGTTCAGACAGATATGCCACCGACTACGGACTGCTGCGTTCCGTCCCGGGCATAGGCATGATAACGGCTTTGGCTTTCCTTGCCGAACTGGAAGACATACGGCGCTTCGCCAATTCGGACAGGCTTGCGGGGTATATCGGCCTTGTCCCCACTTCCCACTCCACGGGTGAGAAAGACAATAAGGGGGAGATGACCTTCCGGGGGCAGATGCAGTTAAGGAGCAAACTGATAGAATGCGCGTGGTTCGCAGCCCGGCTTGACCCGGCCTTGAACATGGCTTTTTCAAAGCTGACCCGGCGGATGGAGCCCAACAAGGCCATTGTGCGGATAGCCCGAAAGCTGCTGAACCGGATCTTTTATGTCTTGAAATATAAAAGGAGATATAAGAATGAGACAGTTGAATGACACGATGGACAACAACTATATGAATGACCGCTAACAGTTTCTTGCAGCCATCAGGTCTGCTTTCTTTAGAATGCGGC
>NZ_NFKD01000137.1:0-1147 GCF_002160215.1 Bacteroides sp. An19
CCGCTGAACACGCTTACCTGCGAGAACTTGGTAACTCCGGTGAGCAAGACGAACTGCAGGTCATCGTCCGCAGCCTTGAATACCGAATAGAATCCTTTCAGCACTTCCCGGTTCCGGTCTTCCAGCAACATTTCCTCCTGTTCTCCCTTAATGCCCGTATCAAGCACGTCCAGGATAGGCTTGTCGTATTCGTCAATCAACACCACACAACGTCTACCCGATTGTTTGTGAGCCTGTTTGAGCACGTAGGCAAAGCAGTCTCCCACATCCGTCAGATAAGTGCTTTTCCCGTATTGGGCTTCCCAACCGGCAATGTATCCTTCCAGTTTCTTTTCCAACGTTCCCGGAACGGTGAAGTTGCTTCCGTTGAAGTCGATGTGGAATACGGGATATTCTTTCCATTCCGTTTCCAGCTTCTCGATGGCAAGCCCCTTGAACAGTTCTTTCCTACCTAAGAAATAGTTCTTCAGGGTGGACACAAGCAGGCTTTTCCCGAACCGTCTCGGACGGCTGAGGAAATAAATCACACCTTCCTTTACCAGTTGGTAGAGTAAATCCGTTTTGTCTACATAACAGTATCCTTCTGTTATCATTTTCTCAAAACTCTGTATGCCTATCGGGTATTTCATCATAGCGTATATTCTTATGGAATTTCTTGTTTATGGAGATTATTGAAAAAGGTATGCTGCTTGAAACGTTCGCTTTGCACTTTCCAGCCGTCAATGGTTCCGGTTTCCGATGAAAAGCTGACGCCTATTTTATATACCGGTCTTTTATCGGAAGCATACGGGCGTGCGTAGCCTTTTTCCTCTATCTGCTTTAGGGCTTCATCTGCCGAACCGTCCAGCTTAAATTCGAAGATATAGACGTAATCGGGTGTCTCTACGATGCAGTCCACCCGTCCTTCGCTCTGTTCCTTTTCGGTATAGACCGTGTAGACGCTGACCAGGCGGAATATCAGGTAGAACGTATAGTGGAAATAACGCTCCCTTTCCCTCTCGTCCTGCTTGCGACGCATGGTGTAGGGGATGTCGGCAAGGAAGGAGGTGAACAGCTTATGCAGCTTGTCTGTATCACCTTCCTCCAGCGCATCGATAAGGTCTTGTATCCAACTGTTTACATTTTCCCGTTGGGGCTTGAAATAGTC
>NZ_NFKD01000138.1:0-1098 GCF_002160215.1 Bacteroides sp. An19
TGCAGGCTCAGGGCAAACAACTTTGTAGAAAACATCTTTTCCACATGTATGGCACTGCATAATCTCAGAATTAAAATCAACCCTTGGAACTATCATAACTAATTTACATAAACTCTATTGTATGTGATGTTATCCAAAGGCCAAACGAAACTCAAGTAATAATAGGCTTTCTGATACAGTTTCATTTCGGCATAGCAAAAACCTGTCAAGTAACAACAATGATAGAACATATCCAATCCTTCATCCGAAAGAGTATCATCGAAAAACTTTTCCTTCAACAGATAAAAAGCATTTTCCAAATACAGCAGAGCGTCCCAATAGCGTTTCTCGTTGAAAGCTTCGTACCCCCATGAATAATTCCATCCGACTTCGGGAGCGATTTTAGCAATCAAAGCCGTTTCATCCGCATCCAGTTCTTTTCCTTTCGCATACTTTTCAGCCACCTTTTCCACTTTCTTCTCAAATTCAGCAATTCGCCTTTGCGGGTCTGTCAAGTCGTATGCAAACAGAAGGGAATAGGTTTCCGGCTGGTTTTGGGTAGCCGAAAAAGAGACGTCACCTTCCTCTGTCGAAAGCGTCCGCATGATAGAAGCACGGATAAACCGGGTCTGTTCATCGCCGCCGTTCTCCTTTAAATGGATAAGCACGGTTTCCTCTGTTTCTTCATTACGGGTATAAGAAACGCACAGAGTCACCTGGTTATAAAACATTTCAGGATGCTCCTCATCCGCCATCGCCTTGCATAAGTCAAAGTTCCATATAGCATCTGGCTGAATGATTTCTTTCCCTATCTGACTGTCACTTAGTGTATAAACCACATACAGACTAAGAAGGTCTTCTTTCCGGATATCGAATATCCGATTAAGCACTGTGCCTAATACCACGGCATGTTCTCTGCTTGCCCGAAACTGGATACGTTCGTTCAGATTTTGATGCTCCAACTCTTCAGCCAAATACGCACCGGTCTTCAAGGCTTCTTTAATCGGGTAGGAGGTAAATGCTAATCATAGAAAGGCATTTGCCTCCTACTTTCACATTTACCGACCTCCCACACCACCGTACAAGCGGTTCCGCATACGGCGGTTTCGCGCTTTCTCA
>NZ_NFKD01000139.1:0-993 GCF_002160215.1 Bacteroides sp. An19
ATATCCAAAATTGATGAAGATACCTCTTCAAAAGTTTTAATCTGTTTATACATACTTAATTAACTATTGATTAGACGCTCTAATATAGCCAATTTTTATGTATAGAATTTAGGTATGATGACAATTCTAACCATGTATATATCAGATTATAGAGAACTTTGCCTTTACATAATATTTTAGTATACATAAGGCATGTTATGTAAAATTTTACATAACATGCCGCAAAGGAAGTGGCGGATGCCCGAATGGTAGCAACCCGTGATTGCCCTTTCAAGATTGGTTTTCAACTGCTGTCTGTCCTTGTAGCGGATAAAACGGTGTCCTGTGAACGCTGCCGTCTTTGTAATGTCTGTCCGTATCATCATCATACCTTGTAGAATGTCTTTGCCAAGAACAAACCGCCCAACACGTTTGCCCCACACGCTTCCAAGTTGTCGGCTGTGGTGGCATAGGATATGCCTTTGGTGATGATGTCGTCAAAGAGCAACACATCTTTGCCCTTGAAGAAATCAGTGTCATAGTCTGCCATTTGTGCCGTCCGAGCCTCGGTTTCGTCCTTTCGGTGTTCGTGTACTGCCAACCGTCCTGCCGACACCTGCATATGGGGATAGCCGTTGATGGCATGGGTGAGTTCGCATACCCTTTCCGAAAAACGCTTGTAGCGCAGTTCGTTCTTCTCTTGCGTTGATGCAGGTACACAGGTGAATACGATGCTTGTGAGCCGACTGCCGAAAAGTTCTTGCAAGTGTCTGGCAGTCATTTGGGCTACTTGCTCGTATGCCCGTCCGTCCTTGAAATTCCAAATGGTCTGCCGGTCAGCCTTTTGCTGCTCACCCACGTTCTTGATGCGTACAGGATAGTATTTCATCAGCCACTGTATTAGCCTGATTTTGGTTGACTATCTCAAAGTCTTAAACCTGTTAAAAGTTGCCTCGGTTATAGCTATCCGTTAATTTAGTTGACATCGGCACGGTCATCCCTGAATTTGGTTGC